>JANTGL010000275.1 GCA_024762915.1 Bacteroidales bacterium
AACCAAGCCGGCAAATCACCGCCCAAATCAATTAAAAGCGTAAAATTTATCTGAACAAATCCGTTTTTCATGGGAACAAATTTCCATTGTGCCTGCAATCGTTTTATCCTTACAATATCTTTTTTAGGCGGAATGTATGTCGGGACACCTGTAGATTTTATGGTAACAATTTTTGAATTTTTATCTTGAGAAATTTCGGCATGGGTAATAATATCCCGATTGCTGATTGGCCACGGAGCTTCCGATTCATTGTAATAATAATGATCTGTCGGACTGATTTCTTTCAAAATTTTAGCTCTTTTGCATCGATATATCCAATTAATATGGGATTTTACATCTCGAACAATGGCAACCAAAGCCGTTAAATTACTTTTTACATTCGCTTGAACTCGCACTTGTTTAACGTCGGAACCGGCAACTTCTCTGGTAAATGCTTTAATACCGTATTCATCTTTTACCAATTTCCAATCTTCCGAATGATTAATTTCACTTTCGGGTCGGAAATAAGTCAGTAAGCTGAAAATTATAATTAATAAACCTTGTTTCATTTGTTTTAAAATTCATAAAATATTGATAATCTGATTGTCCGGTTTTGTCATCATTGTTGTTAAAAAAAACAAAAATTCTGCCACAATCTGCTTCGTTATTATCTTGTTACCCCGCATTCCGCTTTGATCCGTACGGGGCTGAAACATTTAACCCTTACGGGGTAATAATCATATCTTGTGTATATTATTAAGTCATGAGTGTTTCATCTGTATTACGGTAATATTATTCTGTTTTCATTAAGTAATTTTTCCAAATAATGAAACTCAATACCGAACATCTTTTTTATTTCATCAATATTTTTCAAAACAGCATCCTTATCCGGTTTATTTTTAGATTTTTCGGCAACAATCATAATGTTTTTCGGAGTATGCTCGGTTGAAATAAATTCAAAAACTTTTGTTTTATATCCGTTTGCCTCCAACAATAATGCTCTTAATCCGTCGGTTAAAATAACGGCCTGTCTTTCTTTTAAAATACCGTGTTTCATCAATGAATGCATCGCATTTGTTACATTCATTTCCTTGCGAATTTGTTTTTGACAACAAGGAGCTGCAACAATAAATTGTGCATTTGCTTTTATCCCTTTATAAATTGCCTCATCGGTTGCCGTATCGCAGGCATGCAGAGCAATAAAAACATCAACTTTTTTAATGTTACTGTCGATAATTGTTCCTTGAACAAAGTTTAAATTTTCAAACTTAGCTTTTTCGGAAATCTTATTACATGTATCAACAAGTTCTTCCCTAAATTCAATTCCCGTTATCCGAGTTTCATTTTTTAAATTATTTTTCAAGTAATCATAAAGTGCAAAAGTTAAATACCCTTTCCCTGAACCGGCATCATAAATTCTTAAATTCTTTCCGGAAGTTTTTTTAATTATCATATTTTCAATAACTTCCAGATATTTATTTATTTGTCGATATTTATCATGCATATCTTTTTTAATCACACCTTCGGATGTTGTAATGCCCAATTCCTTCAGCCAAATATTATGCTTCAACTCAATTCGTTTATGTTTTTTTCGATCGTGATTAAGATTTACGGCAGGTTTAAAAGTCGGTTCACTTATTTTAATTTTCGGCTTATTATTCTTTAAAGAAAAAAACAATCGAATAACTTCATTTGCCGTAAATAATTCGACATTTAAAAAGTTCTCTTTCAGTTCATTGAAAATTAAGTTTTGTGATTCCTCAAGCTTATAGTTTTTGGTAATATCTTGTGTTTTATAATTATAAAGAAAAGAAAGTCGAAACCCTTTTTTAATTTCAACGGGAGAAACAATAATTTTATTCAAATCTGAGGTTTTATTTCTCTTATTACTGATAATAAGTTTAATAAATTCACCGTTTTCAACAGAAGTATTAATTTTTTCCGAAAATATGTGTTCTTGATTTGTCAGCATTTATCAAAATGAAGTTCAAATATAAAAACATCCTTAAGAATTTCGATAAAAAATATTATTTTTGTCCGACAACTAAAACAAAATGAAAAAAATATTAATTATGCGACACGGGAAATCCGATTGGGGTTCCGGTTCTCAGAGGGATTTTGACAGACCGCTTAACGAAAGAGGATTAAGAGATACACCGCGTATAGGAGAGGAATTAAAGAATCGAAATTTAATCCCAGATTTAATTATTTCATCTCCTGCCGAAAGAGCAAAACTAACTGCTGAAAGAGTAGCGGAATATTCTGGTTACGAAAAGGCAATTGATTGGGATGAAAGTTTTTATTTCGGTTTCGTTAAAGAAATTACTCATAAGTTACGAAAAATTGATGATAAAATTGAAAAGGTGATGATTGTCGGTCACAACCCGACTTGGTCATCAATTGTTGAGCAACTCAGCGGCAATTATTTTGATATGAAAACAGCTAATGTTTGCATCTTAGAATTTAACGGAAGCTGGAAAGATTTAGATGAAGGAAAATGCACGTTCACAGATTCTATTTCTCCTAAAGAACTTTGAAAAATAAATTATAAATTCGAAATTTTAGTGAATCCAAATTCTATTCATAACTAAACACCTTATAATGAATAACATAAAATACATTTTAATTATTATATTTTTTACAATTTATGTAAATGCTTGCAAATCAGACTCAGAAAAAACTTCCGAAAAACAAAATCAAAATCAAACGGATAAAGTTGAACATAACGTACAAAATCCCTTAACCTTAACAGTTGAAAGACCTTCAAATGAAAACTATATTTTCGGAGACAAAATAAAGATAACGGTTAATGTTAAAGAAGGTTTTAAAGAAGATACCGTACTGCTGTCAATTAATAACGGAGATGATATTATTTTGACAAAAGAAACCGAAACATATTTATGGGATACCCGAAATGCTCATACCGGAAGGAATAATATTGAAGTAGAATTAAACACAAATAATCAACGGTTCAGGAAACAACAGTTTGTTACAATTTTTTCGGATATTGTTCCGGAAGAATATACATTTAAAATTAAAAATGTATATAAACACGATGTACATGCTTATACGCAAGGACTTTTTTATCACGACGGTTTTTTATACGAAGCAACCGGATTAAAGGGACAGTCAACGGTCAGGAAAGTTCAGTTAGAAACGGGCGATGTAATGCAAAGTTTTGCTATTCCGAAAGATGTTTTCGGAGAAGGCATTACGCTTTATAAAAATAAAATCATTCAACTGAGCTGGGAATCGGGCAGAGGATTTGTTTATGATTTTAACACTTTTAAACACCTGGATGAATTCACATACGGCGGTGAAGGTTGGGGAATTTGTAACGATGATTCGCATCTTTTTATGACCAACGGTTCTGCCGAAGTAAAAATTTTAGAGCCCGAAACATATTCGGTAACCGGAACTTTTGATGTTTATGATAATAAGGGTCCGGTAAGATATTTAAACGAATCGGAATATATTGACGGATATATTTATGCCAACATCTATCAATATGAAAAAATCGTAAAATTCGACCCGCATACGGGAAAAGTTGCGGCATACATTGATTTATCACATATTTTACCGATGAACGACTATAAATCGGATACTGATGTTCTTAACGGAATTGCTTATGATAAAGATAATAAACGTCTTTTTATTACGGGTAAATTATGGCCTAAATTATTTGAAATTGAATTGATTAAAAAATAAATCTCTTAACTTTTAACGGCTTCGTTGTAACATTTTCTGCAAAGCGGTTCGTAAATATCTTTTTCACCTAATAAGAATTGTTTAT
>JANTGL010000276.1 GCA_024762915.1 Bacteroidales bacterium
ATGACGGATGCAGGTTGTGATTATTGTTTTGCCGAAATCAGTTCGCATGCGATTCATCAAAATCGAACGGCGGGTTTGCAATTTGCAGGCGGAATTTTTACCAATATCACTCATGACCATTTGGATTATCATAAAACCTTTGCCGAATATTTAAAAGTTAAAAAACAATTTTTTGACAATCTTCCTGAAAATGCATTTGCACTTGTAAATATTGATGATAAAAACGGCAGAATAATGCTTCAAAATACAAAAGCCGAAAAACATACGTATGCATTAAAAAATATTGCCGATTTTAAAGGGAAAATTCTCGAATTGCATCTTGACGGAACTTTAATGTCGATTAATGATATTGAATTTTGGTCTTTGCTGACGGGAACTTTCAATGCCTATAATATCACGGCTGTGTATGCAACAGCTGTTTTGCTGAAAAAAAATAAGGAAGCAATTTTACAAATGATCAGTGCATTAAATTCGGTAAAAGGCAGATTTGAAACCCTTAAAATAAAGGAAATTACGGCAATTATTGATTATGCTCATACACCGGATGCTTTGGATAATGTTTTGAAAACGATAAATGAAATAAAAAACACTAATCAAAAATTAATAACTGTCGTCGGAACGGGAGGAAATCGGGATAAGACAAAACGACCCGTGATGGCTCGAATTGCACTTGCTGGAAGTGATAAAGTCATTTTAACTTCCGATAATCCGAGAGATGAGGATCCGGAGTTGATTTTAGAAGATATGCTTGCCGGAATTAATGAAAATGAAAAATCCGGATTGGTAAAAATAACCGACAGAAAAGAAGCCATAAAAGTAGCTTCAATATTGGCACAAAAAGGAGATATTATTCTTATTGCCGGAAAAGGACACGAAGACTATCAAATTATAAAAGGGAAAAAATATCATTTTGACGATAAAGAAATTATTGAAGATTTTTTAAATACACTTTAAAAACGATTATTAATGTTTTACTACTTATTCGAATATCTTGATAAAATTGATTTCACCGGAGCGGGCCTGTTTCAATATTTGTCTTTCAGAGCAGCTTTAACGGCAATTACTTCCTTAATCGTTTCAATGATATTCGGGAAGAAAATCATTCGTTATTTACAAAAAAAACAAATCGGCGAAGTGGTGCGAGATTTGGGTTTGGAAGGACAATACGAAAAAAGAGGGACTCCCACAATGGGCGGGATTATTATCATTGCAGCCATTCTTATTCCTGTTTTATTATTTGCTAATCTCGGAAATATTTATATTATTTTAATGATCATTACCACCGTTTGGATGGGAATTATCGGGTTTATTGACGATTTTATTAAAACTTTCAAAAAAAATAAAGCCGGTTTATCCGGGAAATATAAAATTTTCGGTCAAGTCACTTTGGGTTTGATTGTCGGCTTAACCTTTTATTTCAGCGACGACATTCAAATTCGGGAACATCCCGTTGCTCCCGAACTTTGTGACACGGTAGTTGAAGTCAAGCAGGATTATTTCTCACAAACTGATAAACCCTTAAAAACGACTATTCCGTTTGTGAAAAATAATGAATTAGACTATAAAAAAATGGTCAGCTTTACAGGGGAGAATTCCGAAGCAATTGCTTGGATTGTTTTTGTGGTTTTAGTCATTATCATTATTACGGCTGTTTCAAACGGAGCAAATATGACTGACGGATTAGACGGTTTGGCAACGGGAACATCGTCGATAATCGGTGCGGCACTGGCGATTTTCGCCTATGTCTCGGGGAACTTAATTTTCGCCGATTATTTGAATATTATGTATATCCCGAATATCGGTGAATTGGTTGTTTTTGCTGCGGCATTTATGGGAGCAACCATCGGATTTCTTTGGTATAACTCCTATCCTGCGCAAGTATTTATGGGCGACACGGGAAGTTTAACAATAGGCGGAATTATTGCTGTTTTTGCAATTATTGTCAGAAAAGAATTACTGATTCCGATTTTGGCAGGAATCTTTTTAATTGAAAACTTATCGGTGATGTTACAAGTCGGATGGTTTAAATATACGCGCAAAAAATTCGGTGAAGGCAGACGCATTTTTTTAATGGCACCGCTGCATCATCATTTTCAAAAGAAAGGTTATCCGGAATCTAAAATTGTTTCACGGTTTTGGATTGTCGGAATATTACTGGCGATAATTACAATTATTACATTAAAAATCAGATAAAACCGTAGAGACGACTTGCGGACGTCTAAATAATATCACGAATCAAAATGACAGATTTTAAATGATACCAAAAAATTATAACTCCGAAGGAGTTAAACAAAAATAACCCTGTACGAAGTGCAGGGAAAACAGAATAGTAATTACTTGTTTTGGCGAAATTTTTGCTCCGCAGGGCAAAAATTATGACAAAACTTAAAACTTGAATAATATAATTACTGGATAAGATTCAGATGAAAAAACAAAGAGCAGTCATACTCGGAGCAGGCGAAAGCGGAACGGGAGCAGCAATTTTGGCTTCAAAGCAGAATTTTGATGTTTTTGTTTCCGACAGAGGTATGATAAAGGAAAGTTATAAAAAGGTCTTACAGAGTCGTGAAATTTCATTTGAAGAGAATCGACACAGTCAAGAACAAATTTTGAATGCTGATGTTATTATAAAAAGTCCCGGAATTCCGGATACGGCTGATATTATTAATAAAGTAAATTTACAAAATATTCCCGTGATTTCTGAAATTGAATTTGCCGGCAGATACACCGATGCAAAAATGATTTGTATTACGGGAAGTAACGGTAAAACAACAACCACCGAACTGACTTATCATATATTGAAAAATGCCGGAATGCATGTCGGACTTGCCGGGAATGTCGGAAATTCATTAGCGCTTCAGGTGGCAGAGAATAATTTTGATATTTATGTTGTAGAATTAAGCAGTTTTCAGCTCGACGGAATGACCGATTTTAAAGCAGATATTGCAATTCTTTTAAATATTACACCCGACCATTTGGACCGCTACGAAAATAAATTTGAAAACTATATTGCTTCAAAATTTAAAATTATTCAGAATCAAACGGAAACGGATGCTTTTATATATTGTGATGATGATGATGTGGTAACTTCGGAAATTGCAAAACGATTGATAAAAGCAAAACAATTTCCTTTTTCAATAAAACAAACATTGAAAGAGGGTGCATACAGAAAAAACGGTAATATTATAATGAACATAAACACTAAACAATTTACGATGGAAAACGGTTTATTAGCACTTGAGGGCGATCATAACACCTATAACTCTATGGCTGCAGGGATTACGGCAATGCTCAATAATATTTCCGATAAGCAATTAAAAACCAGCTTATCAAATTTTACGGGTGTGGAGCATCGACTTGAAAAATATTTAAAAATTCGGAATGTTCAGTTTATTAATGACAGTAAAGCCACAAACGTAAATTCTGTTTGGTATGCCTTACAAACCGTAGATGAAAAAATTGTTTTGATTCTGGGCGGAAAGGATAAAGGCAATGAATACGGAGCATTAAAAGATTTAGTCAGACGAAAAGTTAAAGCAATCGTTGCTTTAGGAATTGATAATAAACCGATTTTAAACGCCTTTAAAGAAATTGTTCCCGTATTTGATACCAATTCGATGGAAACAGCCGTAAAAACGGCCTATCATTTGGCTGATGAAGGTGATACCGTTTTGCTTTCACCGGCATGTGCCAGCTTTGATTTATTTAAAAATTATGAAGAAAGAGGACGCTTATTTAAAGAAGC
>JANTGL010000277.1 GCA_024762915.1 Bacteroidales bacterium
CAATTAATTTTGTCATCATAAATAATTTTTAAAATATGCGAATGTCCGCTGATAAATAAATCAGGCGGATTATTATAAATTTCAGGTTTTACTTTTCTGTCGTATCTTCCGGGATAACCGCCGATATGGGTTATCCAAATATCCGTTTCTTCAATTCTGAAACGATTGTGTTCCGGAAAACGAATGCGTATACCTTGTCCGTCAATATTTCCGAATACGGCTCTGACCGGTTTTAATTTTTCAAGTTTTTCAATAACGGAAATATCTCCGATATCGCCGGCGTGCCATATTTCATCTACATCTTTAAAAAAATCAAACAATTTATCGTCAATATGTCCGTGAGTATCTGAAAGAAGTCCTATTTTTGTCATATAAAAGTTTCGAAAATTAGATATTTGAAATTTAATTCACCAAAAATAGTATGAATTTGGTGAATACATTCAATAAAGACAACTATAATTTATCGAATTCTGAAAAGATTTAAATAATGAATTTCTAATTAGTTTTTGTCCGTAAAGTCAAATTTTTCCAGAAATAATCGCATAATAACCTTATATACAGTAATTTAAAAAGATTTCCGTTTTACCGGTGTATCTGAAATTCGAAAAACTTTGCGATTCTTAGTGAAAACTTTGAGGTCTTTGCGTGAGATTATTATTTTTCACGCAAAGAACACCAAGGATACTGCAAAGAATATGTTATGTTATTTTTTAAAATATGATTAAAATGACTAATTCAATGATTTAAAATTAAAATGAATATTTTTGTATTACAAAATAAACTTAAGTATGCATATTTTTTTCACACCTGATATTAACACCGATTTTTATACGCTTTCTGAAGAAGAATCAAGACATTGTGTTAAAGTTTTGAGAATGAATGTCGACGAAAAAGTGATGCTGATTGACGGAAGAGGAAAACATTATACGGCTGAGATAATTGATAACCATCCGAAACGATGTTCTGTGAAAGTCACTGATGTCGTTGAAAAACAAAATCGTAAAGAATACAAATTACATATAGCACTTGCTCCCACTAAGAATATTGCACGTTTTGAAACTTTTCTTGAAAAGATTACCGAAATCGGTGTTGATGAAATAATTCCTTTTGTAAGCAGATATTCGGAACGAAAAAATATTAAACCCGAACGACTCGAAAAAGTTATCATTTCGGCAACAAAGCAATCGAAAGCATTTTTCAAACCGGAATTTCATAATTTGAAAAACTTTAATGAATTGATAAATTCTGATTTCAACGGGGAAAAATTTATTGCGCATTGCTATGATTCGGATACTAAAAAGCATCTGAAAGAAGTTTATGAAAAAAGAAAAGATGTTTTAATCTTAATCGGACCCGAAGGCGACTTTTCGGAAGGTGAAATACAACAGGCAGTGTCAAAGGGTTTTACGGAAGTGAGTTTGTCGGATTCACGTTTAAGAACGGAAACGGCAGGGATTGTTGCTTGTCAGATTATTGATTTTATGAATGTTTGAGCAGATAGAAATTAGGAGTAAGTAGTTAGAAATTAGGAATTAGTGATTATGAGTTATAAATTGAGATATTATTTTGCCATTATTTTTATTTTTTCGTCGGGTATCGGAATCAGTCAAAGCACCTATAAAATTGCTTTATTAAAATACAACGGAGGAGGAGATTGGTATGCAAATCCGACTTCTTTGCCTAATTTGATAAAATTCTGTAATAAAAACCTTCATACCGAAATAAATAAAGAACCGGCAACGGTTGAGGTCGGAAGTCCGGAGATTTTTAATTATCCTTTTATACATATGACGGGACACGGGAATGTTATTTTTTCATCGGAAGAATTGAAAAATTTACGAACTTATTTACTCGGAGGCGGTTTTCTGCATGCCGATGATAATTACGGAATGGATAAATACATACGCAGAGAAATAAAAAAGCTGTTTCCCGATAAGGAATTGGTTGAATTACCGTTTTCGCATCCGATTTTTCATCAAAAATATAATTTTCCGAACGGTTTGCCTAAAATTCATAAGCATAACGGAAAACGTCCGCAAGCATTCGGAATTTTTATTGATAACCGTTTGGTTTTGCTTTATACCTATGAATGCGATTTAGGTGACGGTTGGGAAGATACCGAAGTGCATCACGATACGGAAGAAAAACATTTGCAGGCATTAAAAATGGGGGCAAATATTATTCAATATGTTTTTACTGAATAAAAATTGAGTAAAAACGAAAAAAAAGGACATTAATTAATTGCAGATAAATAAATTTATTTTATTTTTGCACCCTCAAATTTAAGGAATAAAAAATATACAGAGATGGATTTATTAAAAGTTGCCGAAAGCGCATTTGCAAAAGAACTTGATTTTCCCGAATTCGGAGCGGGTGATACGATAACCGTAAGTTATAAAATTAAAGAGGGTGAAAAAGAAAGAATTCAGGACTACAGAGGTATTGTAATCCAAAGAAAAGGGGAAGGAACAACTAAAACGTTTACTGTCAGAAAATCAACAGGCGGTGTCGGTATTGAAAGAATATTTCCGCTCTATTCTCCTTTTATTGATAAAATTACCGTTAATAAAAAAGGTAAAGTAAGAAGAGCAAGAATTTATTATTTAAGAAAACTTACCGGTAAAAAAGCAAGAATTAAAGAAAAAAGATTTTAAATTTTTTCATTGTACTATAAAAAAGAGAGTTTCAATTTTGAAACTCTCTTTTTTGTTTTTTTGTATTTGAAGATTATAAATAATCATCAAAATAACGAGTCACTTTTTTCATTAAGTGCACACGTGTTTTGCCACGCATATTGTGTTCGCTTTCAGGGTATAAAAAATAATCAATATCAGTTCCGGCTTTGATACAGGAACGGATAAAATCCAAACTGTTTTGCGGAACAACAACCGGATCAATATAACCGTGTATCATTAATAGTCTGCCTTTCAGGTCTTTGGCTTTATTTAGTAAGCTTGTTTTTTCAAAACCTTCGGGATTTTCTTTCGGTGTGTCCATATAACGTTCGCCGTACATCACTTCGTAGTATTTCCAATCAATAACCGGACCGCCGGCAACGGCAACTTTAAATGTTTCGGGATAGTTTGTTATTAAAGATGTGGTCATAAACCCGCCGTAACTCCACCCGTGGACACCGATGCGTGCCGTATCGACATAAGGCAGATTTTCAAGAAATTCGATACCTTTCATTTGGTCTTTCATTTCAAGCTGTCCGCACTGTCGGTGTATGATGCTTTCAAATTCAAAACCTCTGTTTGCCGAACCTCTGTTATCGACCGTAAACATTATATAACCTTTTTGTGCCATATAATAATTCCACAGTCTTGCACCGCCCAAACGTGAATTAGTTACAAGCTGTGCATGCGGACCGCCGTAAACATATACAACAACCGGATATTTCTTTTTAGGATCAAAATTCGGAGGTGTAATCAGTCGATAATATAAATCGGTTTTGCCGTCGGCAGCTTTCAGCTTTCCTATTGTCATTTTGCCTAATGCATAATCGTTAAGCGGGTCTTTTGCATTTAGAATTTCTTTGATGATTTTTCCTTTTGCATCACAAATTAAATTGTTATTTGCAGTTTTTGTACTTGAATACGAATCAAAGAAGTATTTTTTTGAATTTGAAAACACAACGGAATGTGTTCCCTTGTCGGAAGTAAGTTTTTGTCTTTTGCCTGTTTTTATGTTTACTTTATAAAGATGTTTCTCAATCGGACTTTCTTCCGTAGAAATGA
>JANTGL010000278.1 GCA_024762915.1 Bacteroidales bacterium
TGCTGTTGACAGAGAAATTTTTAAATGCGAATCCGGAAAACGCTTGTTCGAAAATAAAATTAAATTTGAAATCACAAACTTAGGCGACAGTATTAATTCTAAATATAAAGATCACAGTCCGGTTATTTCTGCCGACGAATCAGTTTTAATTTTCACTTCAAGAAGACCGGACGGTTGGGACGAAGAAATAGATGAAGAGGGAAATTACAACGAAGATATTTTTATGAGCGAAAAAGTTAACGGTCATTGGACAAAAGCGAAAAGCATTAAAAGTATCAACACAAAAAATCATGAAGCTTCCTGCGGACTCTCTGTTGACGGTCAAACTTTATATATATATAAAGCCGAAGATTACGGAAATATATACCAAAGCAATTTAGAAAACGGAAAATGGAGTACGCCCGTAAAATTAGGACCTAATATTAATACCGAAGACAGAGAAACACATGCGTCCGTTTCTGCCGACGGGAAATTATTGTATTTTACAAGTGACAGACCCGGCGGTTTCGGCGGTTTGGATATTTATGTTTCCGAGAAAATGAAAAACGGTATGTGGGGTCCTGCAAGAAACTTGGGTGAAGGTGTAAATACAAAATATAATGAAGAAGGACCTTATATTCACCCGGACGGGAAAACACTGTATTTCAGTTCAAAAGGACACGAAAACCTCGGAGGTTACGATATTTTTAAATCTGAGAAAAGTAAATTCGGAACATGGAAACCGGCAGTAAATATTGGTTATCCGATTAACACGGTAGGCGATGACGTTTTTTATTTTCCGACTGCCGACGGTCAGCATGCTTATTATTCTTCGCAAAAACCCGGCACTACCGATAATGATATTTTCTTAATTACGCTTGATTCTGTTAAAAGAGCTGATGTAACCGTATTAATTGGAAATGTCTTTTCAAAATGTTCTGTCGAAATACCTGAAAATGTAAAAATAACAGTTAAAGATGTTGAAACCGATGATTCATACAATGTAAGACCTAATTCCCGAAATAAACGATTTATCATCATTGCAAAATGGGGAAAAACATATAAAATAGCTGTTTCCGTTAATAATGAAATTATTTTTACGGATAAAATAACGATTTCTCCCGATAATGCACCTAAAATGATGAAATATAAATCAATAAGATTAGATCCGGATATCAACTGCCGATAAAGAATTATCATTATAATAATGATGCAAAGATTTCAATTTTAATTAAACTTGAATATCTTTGCATTTTTAATTATTATTCAAACAAAACAATATGAAATTCTTTATTGATACGGCAAATCTTGACCAAATAAAAGAAGCTCAAGATCTCGGAATTCTTGACGGCGTTACAACAAATCCGTCATTAATGGCTAAAGAAGGCATTAAAGGTGAAGAGAATATTAAAAATCATTACAAAACCATTTGTGAAATTGTTGACGGCGATGTGAGTGCCGAAGTTATATCGACCGATTTGGAAGGGATGATAAAAGAAGGTGAAGCATTAGCTGCTTTACATTCGCAAATTACCATAAAAGTTCCCATGATTAAAGAAGGCGTTAAAGCCATAAAATATTTTTCTGATAAAGGATTAAAAACGAATTGTACTTTGGTATTTTCCGTCGGACAAGCTTTGCTTGCAGCTAAAGCCGGAGCAACTTACGTTTCACCTTTTATCGGAAGATTAGATGATATTTCAACCGATGGTGTCGAATTAATCAAACAAATTGTTGAAATGTATAACTATTACGGTTTTAAAACACAAGTTTTGGCCGCATCAATTCGCCATACGCAACACATTGTGCAATGTGCTTCCGTCGGTGCCGATGTAGTAACAGCTCCTCTTAATGCCATTTTGGGATTATTAAAACACCCGCTTACCGATAACGGTTTGGAAAAATTCCTTGCCGATTATCATAAATTGAACGGATAAAATTTAAAATTTCATAAGATAAATCAAAATAAGTCTGACTTTGAGTCAGGCTTATTTTATGAAATATTTTCAATATTCAGAAATGACAAAAAACGGGAAAATAAAAGTTTATACGGCAATGTTTTTCGCCGTTCTGTTTTGGGGTTTTTCTTTTGTTTGGTCAAAACAAGTTTTAGCTGTATATAAACCTGTTACATTAATTTTTTTCAGACTTAATTTATCTGTTTTCTTTCTCTTTTTATTCGGTATTCTGTTTCATAAAATTCAAAAAATAAAAAAAGAAGACCGTATAAAAATAATAATAATTGCTTTTTTTGAACCCTTTATTTATTTTTTAGGAGAAAATTTCGGTCTCACACGTGTTTCTTCAACAGTTGCTTCAGTTATAATTTCTACAATTCCGCTTTTCAGTCTTATAGCAGCTTATTTTTTTTCAAAAGAAAAAATGACTTTTACGAATATAATCGGTATCCTTTTTTCAATTGCGGGTGTCTTTTTAGTTATTCTTAAAGACGGACTCAGCTTTAAAGCAGACTTTTGGGGAGTCGGTTTTATGTTATTGGCAGTTTTCGGAGCAGTTGTATATTCTCTTTTAGTTTTGGACATTACCCGAAAATACAATGTCTATTCTATTATTGCATACCAGAATTTAATCGGAGTATTCTTGTTTGCACCTTTGTTTTTTATTTTTGAATATAAGGATTTTATCCTTATCCCTTTTTCATGGAAGGCATGGTTCCCGTTATTGGAATTAGCCGTTTTTGCATCTACGATTGCTTTTATGCTTTTCACTTTCGGCATAAAACATCTCGGAGTAACTCGAGCAAATACCATCTCTAATCTCATTCCCGTAGTTACGGCTCTATTTTCTTTTATTATTTTGGGTGAGAATTTTTCTTTGCTTAATATAATCGGAATTTTAGTTGTTGTTACAGGACTGATTTTATCTCAACTGAAAAGAAATAAAAAATCAGTTATTATTAATGAGTACTAATTACTACAAATATAAAACGCATATTTAACACCATAAATACAAGACAATCAACACATTGTTGATTGCTCCGCCGACGATGCCGATGTGGTTACTGCACCACTGAATGCCATTCTCTGATTATTAAAACATCCCCTTACTGATAACGGTTTGGAAAAATTCCTTGCTGATTATCATAAATTGAACAGATAAAATTATCTAAACCTAAAAGAACTGATTAATTAAACAGTCCTTTTTTTATATCTTCATCAAAAATCCAAAGGAACTTTAATTCCGAATAATATATTATAATTTGTTCCTTTATAGAATATATTTCCTGTTTCGGTAACTCTATCCGACTGATAATAGACTTCCAAACGATTAAAATCACTAAATCCTCTTTCGTAAGCAGCATTCAACGTCAAAATAATATTTTTTGATGCGAAATATTCAATACCTCCGCCTCCGGTTACGGTAAAAAAAGGATTATTTTCACGAAACGCCGTACTGTATTCCGAATAATTTATTACTTCTGAATTTGTACTTTCATAACCTGATGAAGAAAAATGATCATACAATCCGTTTTCAGTTGAAAATAAAACATTCATTCCGATAAAAGGAACAAATGAAAATCGATCCGTGAGATTGTAAAAATATTTTATTTGAATCGGAATGGAATAATGATTTATTCCGGATGAAAAGGCCGAACCGAAACCTGTACTGTCATTTCGGTACATATATTTATTAGTATATTTCCGAGCATCAAAACCGACTTCGGCAAATAATTTTTTATAAATTCGCGCACCTAAATTCATCCCGTATAAAGCATCACTGTTATAAATAA
>JANTGL010000279.1 GCA_024762915.1 Bacteroidales bacterium
GGTTTTCAGCAAAAATGACCATTTCGGGAATATTCTCTTGTTTCAAATAAGATAAATCTTCGGGAAACTTATTGAAAAAAGCATCTTTAAATTCAATTTCTTTATCCTGAAACTTTATAATATAATTCTCAACTTCACCTATTTCAATTTCATATCCGATACCGAAAAACTCGGAAAATAAGACATCGATAATGTATTTTCTTTCGGGGATGTTGTTATTCGGTATTTGTATGAACATATCTTTAAATAAAAATTATTGTACCATCATTCCTTGAAAATAATATTTTTCATTTTTATTTAATAAAGTAAAAATTAAACTGTATCCTCCTTCAGGAGCCTTAAGTGCATCAACACGATAAACAATTTTTATCAAATTACTATCTAACTCCGAAATTGAATAGTCTTTTTTACTTAATAATTTTAGATGCATTATTTTATCTTTATAATTTTGAAAAATAAATTTTGCATCAAAATAATTTGTTTCATTTTCTATATCAATATTACAATCAAAACAAGATATTGTATCAAGAGAATTTTTAATAAGAAAATTTATATCATTTGTTTCCATTGCTTTTACAAATTGCATCCAAAAAATATCAGCATCTGAATGATTACTTTCGGTTTTTTGAACTTTATCTGTATTACAAGAACTCAAAAAGAGTATAATAACAATAATATATTTTATAAAATTCATAACTTTTCCAAATTATAAAACATTTCCTTCAAAACCTTTTCCTCATTTTCCCAGCAAAACGCTGCCGATGCTTTTTTCAAATTTGTTTTCCAATCTTGCATTTTATCCGGTGAATGAAGCATAAAATTAATTTTTTCGGCAATATGTTTCGGATTATGATTTTTAATAAAACAGCCGATATCATAAGTTTTGACAATTTTTTCAATTTCGGGCAATCTGCTCACCAAAACGGGAACTTCAGCTCTTATATAATCAAACAATTTATTCGGAAGTGCATAATAATAATTCAATCCGATGTTTTCTTCAAGTGATATTCCGATATCGGCAAATTTCGTATAATTATACAGGTATTTAAACGATATTTTTTCTAAAAAAATTACTTTATCGTTTAATTTAAGCTTATCGGTAAGTTGATATAATTCAGATACTATATCTCCGTCTCCTATTATCAAAAAAACTGCATTTTCAATAAACTGCATCGATTGAATTGTTTGCTCAATACCTCTGCCTACATTTATTGTTCCTTGATATATAATGACTTTTCTATTTTTAATTTTTAAGAAAAGTTCATGTTTTGTAATATTATGAACAAGTTTTTGTCTCGGAATGTTCCGGACTACTTTCATTTTAATATTATATTTTTTATTGTAAATATCTGCTATAGAATTACATACAGTATATGTATTATTCAATTTGGGCAAGATACGTTTTTCAATTCTTTCCCAAATACGTTTTACTTTCGGGCGATTTACAAGTTCCGGAACTTCGGTAAAATATTCGTGACTGTCGTAAACCAGTTTTTTATTTCTGATTTTTGAAACCAAAAAATTTGCCGGTAAAGTATCCAAATCGTTTGACAGAAAAATATCTGCTTTCGCAAAAAGTAAGAAAAAGAACAGTCGAATGTTATAACACGCATAAAACATTGCGCCTTTTTTGAAGAGCAAGCGAAATCGCTTAGTCGGATAAGTTCTTTTTACGGGTATACTTCCGGGCAACTTTCTGCCGACAAGCAAAACATTAAATCCGAATTTTATTAATGAATTTGCAACTTTATTAACACGATTATCTGCAACTAAATCATTGGTTACAGACAGAATTATTTTTTTTTTAATGCTCAATATTCAAATATTTAAGAAATTGATTAAACAAAAATAAAAAAAGTTTCCGTTTAATACAGAAACTTTCAATTCATTACAAGTTTTGTTCATTCAACCATTAAAATCCCAATCAGAAAGTTCTTCAATAAACGAATAATAATTAAAGTCAACTTTTATCGGAGTAACGGTTGCATAACCTTTTTCAATAAAATACAAATCCGTATCATCCTTGCCTTCGTCATAATTGGTAAGTTTACCGGTTATCCAGACAAATTTACGCTTATGCGGATCGTTAGCCGGAACAAATTTCTCACCCCACACACCGTTTGCACCGCGCATTGTTTTTATACCTTTTACATCAACTTTTGTTACATCCGGAAAATTAACATTTAAACTGACACCGTTCGGCAAATCCTTTTCAATAACTTCTTTAATGATTTTTTCCATATACGGAATAACAGGAGAAAAATCCGCTTCCGAAGAATGATTATCAACCGAAAAACCAATTGAATTGATATTATGCAATCCGCCTTCGATTGCCGCTGCCATTGTTCCGGAATACAACACGCTTACGGAAGTGTTTGCTCCGTGATTAATTCCTGAAAGAATTAAATCAGGTTTACGGTCGGACAATTCGTGTATAGCTAACTTAACACAATCAACCGGTGTTCCGGAAATTGAAAATTCTTTAAACCCGGGTTCTTCAACAACTTTATCAAAACGAATGGGAGCTGCTTGTGTGATGGAATGCGACTTTGCGCTCTGGTGCGAATCCGGAGCAACGACCAATACATCACCGAATTTCTTAGCCGTATCAATTAATATTCTAAGTCCTTTTGCCGTAATACCATCATCATTTGTTACTAATATATAAGGTCTTTTTTCTGTCATTCTGTTTCTTTTATTAATTTAGCGGCAAAGATAACAACTTAATGTTATTAAAATATTAATTCAAATTCTGAAATGCTTAAATCAGAAACAAAAATAAGAGTTCGCTACGGCGAAACCGATCAAATGGGCTATGTTTATTACGGAAATTACCCGCTGTATTATGAAGTTGCCAGAACAGATATGATCCGAAAAATAGGTTGGTCATACAAAACCATGGAAAAAAACGGCATTATGATGCCTGTTGCTTCGTTAAACGTCAAATACATTCGCCCGGCTTTTTACGATAATGAACTGACGATAAAAGTAAAAGTTAAAAAATTTCCGAGTGTCAGAATGGAATTTGAATACGAAGTATTTAACGAAGAAAATAAATTGATAAATACCGGTGATACGACTTTGGTATTTGTAGATATGAAAACCGGCAAACCGACCAATCCGCCGGAAGCATTTATTAAATTGATTGAGAAGTATTATGAGTAAACGGGCTTGTGTGAAAAGTAGCAGTACAAGTCATTCTGAACTTGTTTCAGAATCCTAATTTAGTAATAATCAAATTCTTAATCAGATACTGAACCACGAAGTGTCTCAGCGAAGCTAAACAAGTTCAGTATGACTAAATATTACTTTTCAGACAAGCCCAATATTTTTATTTATGCTTTTCCTTAAACCTTTTCAAACCTTCTTTCAAGAAATGAGAAAAAGCAATCGGGTCAGGATTATAAAAAAACGGGTCTTTTATAAGAACACTGCCGTCATAATCCAAAATAATATAAGCCGGTTGGGCATTCATACCAAAACGAGAAATTTGCATATCGGCATATTTAGAACCGAGCGTTTTCTTAACTTTACCGTCATAACTTGAAGTAACCCAATCTTTTTTATCCAATTTTGTTCTGTCGTCAACATATAGTGATGCAATAACATATTCATCTTTTAAGAGAGGTAATACCGGTTCGGTAGCCCAAACATTACTCTCCATTTTTCGACAATTTACGCAGGCATACCCCGTAAAATCGAGCATCACCGGTTT
>JANTGL010000280.1 GCA_024762915.1 Bacteroidales bacterium
GCTTCTTTTTCACCTGTTGATGCTCCGGAAGGAACTATGGCTCTGGCTTTTACGCCGTTTTTCAGTTTAATGTTAACTTCTACCGTAGGATTTCCTCTGGAATCCAATACTTCGCTTGCAATAATTTTTTTAATTTTCATATCTGTAAATTTAATTTTCAGTCAAAACATATTTCTATTATTGTGCAAAGGAAATAAAAACTCAGAAATAAAAATAACTTTAGGGTATTTAAATTTTTATTACTAATTTTATAAGTTCTTTAAAGATTAAATAAATATGATGTTCATTAGGAAAACAGGGCTTTTATTCATCTTGTTATTTTATTCTTATTTTGTTAATTCTCAATCTTCGGTAACGGACAGTTTGTTTTCGGAATTACACAAAACAAAAATTGATTCTGAAAAAATTGATATTTTATTGGATATTTCAAACAAACTGTCATCTCAAGCTTTTGTTGATTCTGCAGTAGCTTATGCGGAAGAAGCTCTTAAAATTGCTCTAGATTCCAAAGATACATTCGGTATCATTAAATCAAATTATTCATTGGGTGTAAATTATTATTATAAATCATATCTTGATTTAGCTGAAAAATATTTTCAGAAATCTTTAAATTTTTCTGAAAAAATTAATGATTCATCATTGATTATTAATGCCTGCAACGGAATAGGTGTAATTAATGACAGCAAAGCAAATTATGCCAAAGCTTTGGAATACTATTTTAAAGCTTTGAATATTATTGAATTAACAAAATCAGAGGACTATTTGTTTTTAATTTATAATAACATCGGTTTAGTTTATTTAACGAATAAAGATTATGAAAATGCTGAGAAATATCTTAATCAATCGTATGAAATTGCCGTAGAAAATAAGAAAGAAGAGGGAATTGCAACATATTATACGAATTATGGTGTTTTATTATTTGACCAAAAAAAATATACGGAAGCTTTGTCATATTATCAAAAAGCATTGAAAATAGATATTAAATTAAAAAATCTGTTAGATATTGCTACAGCATACGAAAATATGGCTGATGTTTATCGTGAATTTAAAAAATATGACTTAGCCGAAAAATATTATAATTCTGCAATAGAAGAAAATAATGTGGTGGGAAATAAAGAAGGTATTGCATCAATTCAATTAGGAATGGGGGATATGTATTTCAAATTAAGAAAATTTTCTGAGTCTGAAGTATATTATAAAAGTGCGTTAAAAATAGCCAAAAAAATAGGGACCGGTAAAATTCGTTTAAATGCCCTTGAAAAATTAATGCTGTTGTATAAGGAATCAAATAACTATAAATCTGCTTTTAAATATGCTCTGAGATTTAAAGAATTGAACGATTCTGTTTATCGTAAACAAGGACGTAATAAAATTTCTGAAATGCAGATTGCTTATGAATATGAAAAAAAAGAAAAAGAAAATAAACTGTTAAAGGAGAATCAAATAATTACTCAGAAAAATATCAGCTATCAAAAATCAGTAAAAAAATATTTAATAATCGGAATAATTTTTTTCTTAATACTTTCTGTTTTTTTAATTTTTCTGAGTCTGCGAATCAGGCGAAAAAATTCGAACTTGTCTGAAAGTATTAAAGAAATTAAAAAACAAAAAAAAGAAAAAAGTGATATAAAGCATCAACTTACCGTTCAGGAGGCACATTTAACATCTTTTATGAATAATGCAACAGATTTTGTAATTTACAGAATAAAAGTGACTTCTGAAAAAAACAGTATAGGTATTCCTGTATTTTACAGCCCTTCCGTAAAAGATATTTTAGGTATTGAAAATCCGGAAATATTTAAGAATTGGTTTAAGAATATTCATAAAGATGATTCTAAACGTGTTCTAAATGCTAGTATACATTCGGGACAAACCGGTGAAATGTTTAATGAGATATTCAGATATTTTAACAATCAAACAAAACAGTGGATTTGGCTTCATATTATTTCAAATCAAGTAAAGGATATTAAAACGAAAGAACGATTTTTTAACGGAATTATCATTGATATTACGGAACAAAAAGTTTTAGAAGAAGCACTTACCGAAAGTGAAGAAAATTATCGAAGCTTGTTTGAAAATAATCCGGTTATGCTTTGGGAAGAAGATTATTCCGAAATAAAAAGTTTATTAGATAAAAAAAAGAAACAAGTTGTCGGAGATTTTAAAGAATTTATAGAAACTGATACTGAATTTACCGAATTATGTAATCAGAGTTATAAATTGCTTAATATCAACACAGAGACCCTAAAAGTTTTGAAAGCGCCAAATAAAGAATTTATTTATAATAACCCGTATCATTTTTTTACGGACAGTTCCTTTACAATGTTTAAGGAAATTTTATATGCATTTTCTCAAAATGAAAAAATGGTTCAAAAAGAACTGCAATTAAATGATTATTACGGAAAACCTATTTTTTTACTTTTAAAATTGTTCGTTTGGGATAATTATAAAAAGATTATTGTATCAATGCTTGATATTACGGATAAAAAAGATGCCGAAAATAAATTGCTTTCAAGTGAAGAAAGTTTCAGGAATCTTTTTGATAATAATCCGGTTTCCTTATGGGAAGAAGATTATTCAGAAATAAAAAAACTGTTAGATGAGAAAAAAAATGAAGGCGTCAAAGACATTAAATCTTTTTTGAAAAAGAATAATGACTATTTTCAAAAAATAAGAGAAAATTACATTGTTAAAAGAGTTAATAAAGCAGCACTTAAATCATTTAAAGTTCCTGATAAAGAATATTTATTAACTCATATGTATGATTTTTTTACGGAACAATCGAATGAGATTTTTTGGGATTTATTGGAAGCTTTTGCTGAAAACAAAAAAATATTTGAAAGAGAAAGCAGCTATTATGACAGATATAAAAATATTATTAATGTTATTATAAAAATTAATGTTATTAAGGATGATTATTCAAGAGTTATCGTATCTTTTACGGATATTACGAAAATTAAGAAAATAGAAGATGAATTAATTGAAGCTAAATATAAAGCTGAGGAAGCAAATCGTTTAAAAAGTGAGTTCTTGGCTAATATGTCACATGAAATTCGTACTCCGATGAATGCCATTATCGGTTTTTCGGATATTTTATCAAAAAATATTACGGACGAACGAAATAAATCGTTTATTAAAAATATACAAATAAGCGGTAATAATTTGTTGAATTTAATTAATGATATTTTAGATTTATCAAAAATTGAAGCCGGTGAAATGGGAATTCAAAAGAAGCCGGAGAATCTCAGAAATATTATAAAAGAAGTTACCGATTTATTTGCTCCTAAAATTTATGAAAAAAAACTTAGTTTAAATATTTTATCAGATAAAGCTTTACCCGAGTCTCTTGAGATTGATGGTGTAAGATTACGTCAAGTATTATTGAATTTGACAGGAAATGCGGTTAAGTTTACAAATGAAGGATCTGTTTCGTTGGAAGTATATTCGGAATATACATCGAATAAGTCGGTTGAATTAAAGATTCTAATTAAAGATACGGGAATTGGTATTCCCGCAAATCAGTTAGATACAATTTTTGAATCTTTCCGTCAATCTGAAGGTCAAGATATCAGAACATTCGGAGGCACCGGATTGGGACTTTCAATTACAAAAAACTTAGTTGATATGATGGGAGGTGCTATTTTCGTTAAAAGTGAAATTGATAAAGGTTCGGTATTTACGATTCTTT
>JANTGL010000281.1 GCA_024762915.1 Bacteroidales bacterium
GTTAAAAGTTATATTCAAAACGGGAAACGAAATTTGAAAAATATTTTAACCAAAGAAGGAATCAGTGCTTTATTTTTAATTTTTATACAACTGCTCTCATGACACCGGAAATAAAACACATATTTAACCACAGTTCTTGTCTCACGGCTCATGAGATTGAACAATATGTTTCCGGAACATTAAATGAAAAGGAAATTCGCAGAGTTGAATTGCATTTGGCGGATTGTCCGATGTGCAGCGATGAAGTTGACGGGTATGCTTTACTAAAAGACAAAAATAAATTACCGAATATTATTTCTGAACTTCATACACTAGCAGATAAAAAAATCTCGGGAACGAAAATTATTCCGCTGCAATCTTCTCGAAAAAAAATAAACAAACGTCTCTTTTCAATTGCGGCTTCGTTAATTTTATTATTGGGGGCAGGGTTTATAATTAATTTCTATATGAATAATACAGGCCATGATTTAGCTGAAATTCCCTCTGTTAATAAAGCTTTAAATGAAGATTCCGGCAAAGCTGAAACAATTAATAAGGAAGAACAAGACCGAATTGTAACCGATAAGAATATTGAATCAGGCAAAATTGAAACAAAATCTGTTTTTGATAAAAATTCAGGTCGTGCAGAAATAGAAGAATTCAATAAGAATACCGATATTTCGGAAAGCAATATTAATGATGAAACCGTCGAAGACAATCAAAAAGTAACCGGCGAAAATATTAAAGAAGAAGAAATTGTTACGGATAATGAAATGATTGATCTTATTAACACAGATGTTTCGTCCGATAAAAAAAGTATTGCAATTAATAATCAGGTAAATTCAAAATCTCTTTCAAAAGAAAAGGCTGATTCGGATAACAAATCTTCTGACTCAAGATCTCGAAAGAATAAGACGGTTTCTTCTGAAAATGTGCAACCGTCGGAAGAAATTTCATTTATGACAACCAGAGGCGGGAAATCTAACAATAATAAAACGGTTGATACAAAAGAATTTGAAAAGTATAAAAGTATGCGCGAAAGCGGCATATTATCTTTTGATATGAAAATTTATGAAGAAGCGCTGAAAGATTTTTCGGATTACTTAAAATATAAACCGAATGATTTTGAGATCCGTTATAAATCAGGTTTTGCTTATTTCAAGTTGAAACGATATTCTAAAGCCGTAATACAATTCAATAAATTAATTAATGAAAGTATAAATCCTTATGTTGATGATGCCGAATGGTATAAAGCACAATCATTAATTAAGCTCGGAAAAAATACAGAAGCAAAGATTGTTTTAAATAAAATCATCGTTAAAAACGGAAAATATCAAAATCAAGCCTTGGATTTATTAAATTCCTTGGAATAAATCAGTTATTACATTTTAATTCTTAGTAGTCTCATTAATAGTTTCTTGCACCGAATATTGAACTTCCGATTCGAACCATATTTGAACCTTCTTCAAGGGCAATTTTATAATCTCCCGACATTCCCATTGATAAATTTTTAAATTCTTTGTTTTCACTGAAAAAGTCGTTTTTTATTTTATCAAAAAGTGATTTCAGCCGCGCAAATTCTTTTCTTACTTGTTCCTCATCCGGAGTATTTGTTGCCATTCCCATTAAGCCGGTTATTTTTACAAACTCTGATTGTCGGTATTCTTCCGATACTAAAATTTCCGTAAGTTCATTCTCAGATAAACCGAATTTCGTTTCTTCTTCCGCAATGTGAATTTGAAGTAAACAATCAATTTTTCTGTTAATCTTTTTGCCTTCTTTATTAATAATTTTCAGCAGTTTAAAACTGTCAACGGCATGAATTAAATGAACAAACGGAATAATGTATTTGACTTTATTACTTTGTAAATGACCGATAAAATGCCATTCGATATCTTTCGGCAGTTCTTCGTATTTTTTTACTAAATCCTGAACTTTGTTTTCACCGAAAATTTTATGTTCGGCTTGGTATGCTTTCATAATATCTTCATTCGGTTTCGTTTTTGAAACGGCAACCAGTTTGACATTTTCAGGTAATTCGGCTTTAATTCTTTTTATATTTTCGGTAATTTGCATCATTTTTTTTTGCAAAATTAGCAATAATGAAAGTTTTAACAATATTTTTATGAAAAACTGTCTTCTCAAATTTGAAAACTATTACTTTTGACCTCAAAACAAATTAAATGTCTGAATTTATAAATAATATTTCTTTAAGAAGAGAGGAGTTATATGCTTTTTCGCTTGGAATTTTTAACGGCGGAAAACGAAAAGAATTTATCGACAAATATAAAGATGCAATTGATAATCTGACACCTGCCGATGTTTTTTATGTCGTGCACAGATTAACGGATGAAGACTTTTCGGTTTATCAGGTGAAGCAACAAGTCGGTAAAATTCTAAATATTTTCTATGAACCTTTAAAAAAATATCCTAAAAAAAATCCGGAAAAAGATACGTTTTTATATTACTTGGAAGAAGAAAATACAGAAGCAAAAATTCGTTTGCAAAAAATAAAAGATATTTTAAAATTAATAAATAGTGAACAAAAATTATCGGAAAAATTTGCAAATGAACTGATTGATTTATTTGTTGAATTTTCAGACTATGAAAAGCATTACTTGAAAAAAGAAAATATTCTTTTCCCTTATATTGAAAAAAATGATGACAAGTACTATTGTCTTAAAGTTATGTGGGCATTCCATGACGAATACAGAGAAACCCTCAAAAAAATTATTACAATTTTAAAAAATAAAAAATCGGATTTGAATGAATTAAACGATTTAATCGGACGATTTTTCTTTGCTGTTGTTCCGGTTATTTTTCGTGAAGAATATATTTTATTTCCGTTTGCTCTTGAAATATTGCAAGACAAAGATTTTGAAGAAATGCTGTTGCAAAGTTTTGAAATCGGTTTTTCTTTTATTACAGAACCTGAAAAACAAGCTGTTGAGAATCAAATAAAAAATAAGAAAGATGACTTTTCCGCTCTCGCTGATTTATTTGTTGATTTAGAAACCGGAAAACTATTACCGGAACAAATTATTTTATTGTTAAACAATCTTCCTGTTGACATTACTTATGTTGATGAAAATGATGTTGTTAAATTCTTTTCAAATCCCAAACATCGTTTTTTTACGCGTTCAAAAGCGATTATAGGACGAACGGTTCAAAATTGCCATCCGCACGAAAGTGTTCATATTGTTGAAAAAATATTGGAAGCATTCAAAAAAGGAGAAAAAGATAATGCTCGATTTTGGATACAAATGAAAGAACATTTTATTTTAATTGATTATTATGCTTTACGAGATTCAGAGGGTAATTACAAAGGAACCGTAGAAGTCAGCCAAGATGTAACTGATATTCGAAAATTAACCGGCGAACAACGTTTATTAGATTGGAAATAATGACTTTATTACTTGCTTGTGTTTCGGAATATAAAAGCATTAAATAATCAATATTTCTCATTTTTACTACCCTCCTGTATAAACGGGATCTTCACCGTGAACGTCATCTGAACGAAACCCGAATCCTAAACGTTTACCGGTTTGTAGGGGACTGCGATTTCTTTTTTCTTGAATTTGCTCCACGGTAATAACTTTCATATTTTCATAAGGCGGAACCAATAAATCAAAATCCAACGAATAAGCAATTGCCGTATCTACAATTTCTTTTAAACTGTTTTTATCAATAATGCTGTTTC
>JANTGL010000282.1 GCA_024762915.1 Bacteroidales bacterium
TTAAATTACTCCCTATGGTAGTACAACTGTTAGCATCCTCAACCATTACCTGATAATTACCGGGTGATAAAGAAGGGAAGAAATGTCCCGTTCCGTATGTCGTTCCTCCGTCTATTGAATATTTAATCGTCGGCGTACCGCCTGTTGTTGTAATATCAATAATACCGTTATCATCACCGTTACATCCGGTTACATCCGTTTTATTCTCAGCTGTGATAATAAGCTGAAGCGGTTGAGTGATAACAATTTCAGAACCGGCTTTCGGACATAAATGAGAATCCCTGACCCAAACATGATAAGTTCCTGCAGCTAAACCTGCAAAACTTCCCCCGTTAGCAAAATAATTTGCTCCGTTATCAATTGAATATTGTAGAGTTCCCGTTCCGCCGGAAGCCGTAATAGTTATTGTTCCGTTTGTATCACCGAAACAACCGGTTACATCCGTATGGATTTCATTGCTTATCTGAATTTCAGTCGGTTCATCAACAAAAGCAATATCAGATCGAATCACATTAAAAAAATCTTTTACATAAACGGAATAAGCACCGGAAGTAAGGCCCGCAAATGAATTTGAAGCTTGATATGTAAGGCCTCCGTCAATTGAATATTGATAGGGAATTGTGCCTCCCGATACATAAACTGTTATGGTTCCGTCATTTCCGCCGTAACAAGTTGTTACATCGGTAGTTACAATGGAATCTAAAGCAAAAGCCATCGGTTTAAAACCAATACTTTTCAAAAATGCAGTATTATTAACAGGAACTGCAAATGCAGAAATACTGAAAAACAGAGAAATTATATAAAGTGTAATTCGGGTTTTCATCCGTTATTTTTTTTCAAAGAAAAGATTATCAGATTCAAGACGTAAATTTACTCAAAAAAGTTGCATATCATTAAGATTAAAATATAAATCTTTAAAATCCATAATCAAATAATCTATTCACAAATAAACAAAACACTTTTAAGAATACAAAAAATATTCCGTTAAGTATTTGAATACGGATTTTTTACAACAGCTTTTCGTTTCCATTTTCCGGTAAAATAATAAATTGTTGCAACAGTCATACCGAATGCCCATGTAACCGGTAAGGCATACCAAATTCCGACTTCTCCGTATATTCTTGACAGATATTCAGACAGAGGTACTCGAATTACCCATAATGTTAATAAAGTAATAAACATCGGGAATAAAGTATCACCTGCACCTCTGAATGTTCCCATTAATGAAAACATAACGGAAAAAATAAAATAAAACGAGCTTACAATCATTAAATATTTTGTTCCGACTTGAATAATTCCCTCATCAGGCGTAAATGCACGCATCAACATTCCGGCAGATGACATAACAATTAAACTGATTAATACAGAAATTGTCCCCGACATTAAAATGGTTGCATTCAAACCTTGTTTTACGCGGTCAATTTTTCCGGCACCGATATTTTGACCCGTAAATGCTGTTAATGCCATCGAAAAGCTCATTGCCGGTATCATTCCGAAAAAATCAATTCGCATTGCAACCGAATAAGCATCCGTAACGGTTACTCCGAATTTACTGACAATTCTGTAGATTGCCATCATTCCCAAAGCAACAAACATTTGTTGTAAACCGGAAGGGAAACCAATTTTTAATGCTTTCAGAAAGATTTCTTTGTCAAACTTCAAACCGAATAAATGAACATTAAATAAATCATATTTTATTTTGATATAGATAACGGCCGATAAAAAAGCTCCGCCTTTAGAAATTAAAGTTGCTATTGCAATACCTTCAATTCCCATATTCCAATACTTGATAAAAACAATATCTAAAACAATATTTGTAAGTGTTGCAATAATTAAAAAATAAAGCGGTGTTTTAGAATCGCCTAAACTTCTGAAAATAGCTGCCGTACCGTTATAACCGAAATCTAATATTAAACCGCCGAGTAAAATCTTCAAATATAATTCGGCAGCAGAAAAAGTTTCGGGGGGTAATTTTACAAGTCCTAAAATATCTTTTATGAAAACAATCCCGAAAAATCCGATTATTATAGCCGACAGAAACAATATAATATACATTGTATCAATGGCTTTCTGCACATTTTTATAATGTTTTGCTCCGAAATATTGCGATATTACTACACCGGCTCCGGTTGCCAAACCAATCCCCATGGAAATTAATGCAAAAAATACCGGGAACGAAGCACCGACTGCCGTTAACATTCCTTTTTCAAGATAATTCCCTACAATCAGACTGTCAACAAATATATAAAATTGCTGAAATACATTCCCCAAAAGCATCGGCAATGCAAATCTTAAAATCAGGCTTCTCTCCTTCCCTACGGTTAAATCTTTCAAATCAGTTTATTTAATCTTCTCAAATTCGGTCGTAAAATGTCGCATAATAGGTGCTTCATACGTAATTTTTAATCCGTGTTTAGCTTCGTGTCGCGTATCAAATATTTTTTTGCAAACGGCGGCAACATAATCCATATGACTGTTTGTATATGTTCTTCTCGGAATTGCCAAACGCACGAGTTCCAATTCGGGATAACGGTTTTCTCTTGTCACGGGATCTCTGTCAGCCAATACCGTTCCTATTTCCACACCGCGAATTCCGCCTACGATATAAAGTTCAACGGCAACCGTTTGTGCGATGTATTCCTCTTTTTTAATTTGCGGAAGAAAAAGTTTAGCATCAATAAATACCGCATGACCGCCGATGGGATGTTGCACGGGAATACCCGATTCAATTAATTTATTTCCGAGATATTCTGTTTGTTTTATCCGTGCTTCCAACACATCAAATTCGGTATTTTCATCCAAACCTTGCGACAGAGCGTTCATATCTCTTCCGGACATACCGCCGTAGGTAATAAAACCTTCAAACATAATATTAAAAGTCGATGCTTTTTGAAACAAATTTTTATCTTTCATTGCAATAAATCCGCCCATATTTACCAGTGCATCTTTTTTGCTGCTCATCGTCATGCCGTCGGCATATTGATACATTTCTTTAACAATTTCTTTGATGGTTTTATCTTTATATGCCTCTTCCCGAAGTTTGATAAAATACGCATTTTCGGCAAAACGCGCCGAATCGTAAAACACGGGAATACCGTATTTATCAGCCAATTGTTTTACTTCTTTCATATTACGAAGTGAAACCGGTTGCCCGCCGGAAGAATTATTCGTAATCGTAACAATAATTAATGGAATTTTTTCTTTCGGATGTGATTTCAGAACATTTTCCAGTTTATTTAAATCCAAATTACCTTTAAAAGGATGCACCAAAGTTGTATCAAAAGCTTCATCAATGGTACAATCAATTGCTTTTGCTTTTCGGAATTCTATGTGTCCTTTGGTCGTATCAAAATGTGAATTTCCGGGAACGATATCACCTTCTTTAATCATGGCGGAAAATAAGACATTTTCAGCTGCTCTGCCTTGATGTGTCGGTAAAAACCAGTCAAAATTAAAGATTTTTTTAATCATATCTTTCATTTTGTAATAGGATGACGCACCGGCATAACTTTCATCGCCCAACATCATCGCAGACCATTGTTTATCGGACATGGCTCCTGTTCCGGAATCGGTCAGTAAATCAATATAAACTTGTGAACTTTTAAGTTTGAACAAATTGTATTTGGCATCTTTTATCCATTGTTCGCGTTCTTCTTGTGTGCTGCGATAGATT
>JANTGL010000283.1 GCA_024762915.1 Bacteroidales bacterium
TATTTAATTTTACGAGCATATCATTCGGCATACCGTAACTTTTATAAATATCGTAAAGCCGAATTGAATTTAAAGCTTTTTTTGAAATTGCCGTATAACCGGTTTGTGTATCGGACACATGCCAATAACCCGAAGCCACTTTTGTTAAAATTGATAAAATCGAATTCCCGAAAAACCGAACTTTGGGAATAACTAACCATGCACTTCTGTGAATCAAACGATTGCCTTTAACATAATCAATACCTTCCTCAGCAACCGGTTTACATATATCAATCAATTCATCGGGATCCATTTGACCGTCACCGGCCATCACTGCCGAAATATCAACAGCATTATCCTTGCACCATTTATATCCTCTGGCAATTGCAGCACCCACACCTGAATTTTTCAGCAAATTTATTAAGATAACTCTGTCTGTTTCCGGATGTTCATTTGCAATCTCAGAAGATGCAAAATACTCTAATTCTGTCAAATTAATTTTATCGGCAACTTCTTCGGCATGTGTATATCTGTTTTTCTTTTTTTCTTTCTTTTCCGGCAGATGTGTTACCGGCTTTTGTTTTGAAATTAAATTTTTTACAATTTCTGACGTTTTATCTTTCGAACAATCATTTACAATAATTATTCGATCCACAAAATCAGGCATCGTTTCAATTACGGTTTCAATCTGAGTTTCTTCGTTATAAGCCGGAACAACTACGGCAACAGTTTTATCATTAATCATAAGCTTTTTTTGATTTTGAAAAATCCTGTTACAATTTAAAATACAATCCGGATTCAACAGTCGGTAATAAATAATAATCCGGAGCTTCCGTTAAATTATATGCACCGTATCCGAGCATAATATTAAATCGAACTTTTTTCCCGACTTCAAAACCGGTACCGAAACCGACATTATAACGTGTTTTTGTTTCTTGCACACTTGAATACCAATTTCCGAACGAACTGTTTATCAATAAATGATTCCCCAAATACAAATAAAATCGAGTATATTTTTTATTCGATAATGAATACAAACCCGTTAATCCGGCACTGACGAACTGAAAATCATTTGCTTTTAAAGGAATTGCCGTAACTTGAACCCCGAACTTATTCGACCAATGACGAAATGACAAACCGATTCCGGTCGTAAATCCTGCATGCATTCCCAATTCATTTGAATTATTAATAATGTCATTGTTTTCTGCTTCTTGTGAAAATACAAAAATACCGAACATTAATGCGGCAAGTGTCAATGATATTTTTTTTAGTAACATAGCTTTTATTTTTTAGTTTAAAAATCAAGATTTAATGAAAAATAAAATATACGCGGTAAAATAATATTATTATCAATTCCCCAAGCCCAATCCAATCTGACAAAATAACCAAAAACCTTACTTCGTACCCCGAATCCGTATCCGAATACAACCGGGCTTCGATTTTTATCAATAATTACGGTTACGGGACCGTTTTTTACCGTTTCGGTATTATAAGCATTCGACGGATCTTTCGGTGTTAATCCCGACCAAGCCGAACCGGCATCAGCAAAACCGATAATTTGAAAATTATTCAATAACGATGAATTTAAGGGACGATTAGCAAGATACTTTATGATAGGAAATCGAATTTCATTATTCATAACAAAAAAATTGGTTCCGTTACGAGCATTCTGAACAAAACCGCGCATATTTGTCGCAACAGCCTGATATACATAATTTTCTTTTTGATTAATATCAACTGAGTAATCAAATTGCATTTTATTTCGATTCAAAACATACCAATTATCAACCCCGCCGAGATAATACAATAATTTACTTTTGCCGAAAGATGAACCCGCGGCAAAGCGACTTGCAAAAATCAAATCACGATGAATCCGTTTATACCATCTGAAATCACCGCCGACGGTTAACAAATTAGTATATTCCTGATCAACTTCCTGATAATATTCGGTAAATAATTTAAACCGTGTTCCGTCATATAAATTCAACCCCAAATTTCGTGTATCATCGTAAATATATTCTAATTTTACTCCGGAGAAAAATTGATGAACGGCAGGCTCAGCCAGAGTTGCCATATCCGTTGATAAATAAATTCCTTTATCATATCGCATACTGAATGTTGCTTTTACGGAGGCAACTTGATTAAACGGATATTTTAAGAGATACATTAATTCATTTGAGATTATTCTGGCATAAAAAGAATATGTACTGTCATTTCCGTATTGCCCTGTATACGTTTGCCTGTGAAAAATATATTGCTTATCGACTCGAGATTTTAAATTTTCCAAGCTTAACAAATATTCAAAACTGTTTAAATTTGCCCCTAATCGAAATCCACCCGAAATACGATAATCTTCAAATAAATCATAAAGCCCGACTTTCGTAAAAATATTCATTCCCGGATTAAAATAATATGCTCCTCCGGTAAAAGTTTGGTACGAATTGTTTAAAAATCCGAAATCTACTTGTTGAACCAAATGATTGGTATAAAAATTTGTCAAATAATTAAAGGTCGGCAATAAATGACTTGAATCTCTCTCTTCACTTAAAGTATCAAGTATCGGATGAATTTGGTAGTATTTTATCTTTCGTTCTGTTTCAAAAATATAATTATTAACATCAACAGGAATACTGTCAGGATGTAATAAATTTTTAGGCGGATTTTTTTTAATACTGTCGATTCTTTTTGCCTGAATCAGTTCATTTTCAGCAGCAATTTTCTGAATACTGTCCGTGTATTTCATTTTTGATGTATACAGATCTCTGAAAATTGTTTTTTTATAATTTTTAATTTTTGAAAGATTCAGATTTTCCTGATATATTGAATATCTTTTATCATTAAAAATTACTTCGGATAATGTATTTTCATTTTTGTTAATATCATAGCTGTTAATATTTCTCGAATAATTACTTATTAAATAATCATCCGTATAGTAACGATAATGAATCGTTGTATCGATATAACTTATTGCACTGTCATATTTGATAATCTGCCTGTTAATTATACCGGTTTTATCGGTCAGGCTCATATATTTATTTTTTGAAATTTCAAGCGGTAAATCTTCATCAATATACGGGGTTTTTGTAAGTTGCGAAATTTTACCGGTTTTAAAATCATAAACAAATAAATCTTTCTGCGATTTTTTTAATCCTGTTTGATTGCGATTTGATGCAAAAATAATTTTTGAAGAATTTTCAATAAAAGACGGATTATAATCATCTGCTGCATCATCGGTAATTCTGTCAAAATTTCCTGCAGCTACATTGTAAACAAAAATATCTGTTTGCCCGTCAATTACAGCCGAAACAGCCAGTAAAAAACCGTCATCGGAATAGGATGCCGATAATACTTTATCGAAAAATAAGATATTTCTTCTTTGCAGTTTACCGTTATCCGTGTGATATAAAAACATTCTTAAGTAACCTTGTTCTTCGGTAAAAAAAGTTAATATTTTTCCAGTAGGATGCCAGGCCAACACCGGAAACGAATAGTCAGGAATCTGATCAAGAGCATGTCCTTTTTTTCGAACAACTTTTACTTTTTTTGTTTGTTTATCATAAATACATACACGATATTTCCCGGATTCATTACTAACATATGCAATATAACGATTATCGGAACTTATTTTTGCTTCTTGAAATAATCTTGATTTTTTGGATTTTAAAATCTCAAACTTTTGAT
>JANTGL010000284.1 GCA_024762915.1 Bacteroidales bacterium
GTGTAATAAATTAATAAACAATATTAACAAATATAAAGCAAATAAAGAAAGAGAGGTTTTTAAACACATTATTCAAAATAAAATATATCTGTTAAATATCATCAGACAAGCACATAATAATCCTCAAAAATATAATGTATTGCGTGATAAATATATGGCTGAAAATCTTGAATGGCTTGCAAGAAAAATATTTCCCGATAAGAAAATTATTATTTGGGCACATAATCAACATATTTGCGACAATCCGAATTTGGGAAAATACATACCTGAAGTTCCGAGCATGGGACATAATATTTCCGAAAAAATGAAAGAGCAATCGTATGTTATCGGTTTGTTTGGTATTAAAGGAAATGAAGGATGGAAGAAACATGATGTGAATTACATGAAAAAGAACAGTTTAGAAGCTGTAATATGCAGAACGGAAAATGAAATTTCATTTATTGATTTTACAAAAAAGTTCAAAATTGATTATAATAAAAAGATCTATTTGTGGGAACAGGAAAAGAGTATAAATAAAATTAAACAATTGTACGACGGATTATTATTTATAAGAAATATTTCTGCAGCAAAATATCGCCATTAATTTTCATTTCCGGGCTACGCTGCAGCGTGGAACGCTTTTATAAACTTAATTTGAAAAATAAGCTGACAAAATATAATTACCCTTGGAATCACGAAAAACCCTACAACGATTTTTCAACACATTTCAAGAAACAATTTAACGAACGCATTCAAAAAATAGCCGTTGATGCCGGATTTACCTGTCCGAACAGAAACGGAGCAAAGGGCAGGGGTGGTTGCACCTATTGCAATAACGATACCTTTAATCCTTTTTATTGCAGTCCTTCAAAATCTGTAACCCGGCAACTTCAGGAAGGGATTGCCTTTTTTGCAAAAAAATACAAAACGCAAAAGTATTTGGCTTATTTTCAGGCCTATTCAAATACTTATGCCGATTTAGAAACTTTAAAAAGCTATTATTCCGAAGCATTATCGGTGCCGGGCGTTATCGGTTTGGTCATTGCTACGCGACCCGATTGTGTTGATGAGGCAATCCTTGAATATTTGCAGAAACTTGCCGAAAAATATTACATTGTTTTGGAATACGGTATCGAAACCTGCAATAATGAAACGTTAAAAAATATCAATCGCGGACACACATTTGAAGAAAGCGTAAATGCATTAGAACAATCTGCCGGACGAAATTTGCATGTAGGCGTGCATTACATTATCGGATTGCCGGGCGATACACGCGAAACTAATTTGGCTCATGCAAAAATCCTTTCCGAATTACCCTTTGAAACCTTAAAATTGCATCAGTTGCAAATTATTAAAGGCACAAAAATGGCGAAGCAATATGCCGAAAACCCCGAAATGTTTAATCTTTTTAAGGCGGAAGAATATATTGATTTTGTTGTGCGTTTTGCAGAACGTCTGAATCCGAACATTATTATTGAACGTTTTATCAGTGAATCACCTGCCGAATTGCTTATTGCTCCCAAATGGGGCGGATTAAAAAATTTCGAAATTGTTGCAAAAATCATTAAAAAATTTAATGAATCGGATTCTCGGCAAGGTAAATTTTATAAATAACAACTCTTTAATCAGATTTTTAATTTTTGGAAATCCAAATATTAATTGCTAATTTTGAATGTAATAATTATTGGCTGTTTTTAACAGTTAATAATAAGTGATACGTTTATACAAGTGTTTAGGTTTCATGCCGGAAAACATACATATAAAATCAAAACTGTTGAAAAATGGTTATCTTTGGAATACATAAGCATTAAATCCAAAATGAGAATAAACGAAAAAAAATATCTTCCCGAATATTTAAAAATTATTGGAAATGAAATTCCTACACTATTTGAGAACTTTAATTTTTCAAAAGGCAAAGGAAATTTTGAATACTTGACCAAGGCATCTGCTGTATACTCTTCAAATATCGAAGGAAACAGTATAGACCTGAATTCTTTTATGAACTATGGGTTAAGCAAAGAAAAATTCAAACCGGGAAAAGAAATTGAAGAAATAGAAAACCTTGTTAAAGCATACGAGTTTGCACAACAAAATGAACTTAACGAAACAAACCTTTTAACTTGCCACAGGATTTTATCAAAAACATTATTGATAAAAAGTAAAAGAGGAAGATACAGGATTGAACAAGTTGGTGTTTTTGGGAAATCCGGACTTACGTATTTAGCAGTTGAACCGGAACTTGTTGAACGAGAAATGAAACAGTTATTTTCGAACATTTCGAAACTCGCAGAAGAAACAATAACAATGCCGGAAGTATTTTATTTCACCTCTTTAATTCACTTGGTATTTGTACATATTCATCCTTTCAGAGATGGGAACGGGAGAGCTGCCAGACTTTTGGAAAAATGGTTTATTGCTGAAAAACTCGGAAAAGAATTCTGGAAAATACCTTCTGAAGAATATTATAAAAAACATCAAGAAGAATATTATAGAACATTGGATTTGGGTGTTAATTATTACGAACTCAATTATGACAATTGTTTGGGATTTTTGTCAATGTTACCAAACTGTTTGAAAATATAAAGAAGCACGAAAACCTAACATCGGCTCATAGGGCATACCGCCTGTCTGCCGAACAGTCAAGCAATTAGTTGTATACATGATAATTAAGCATTAAGTAAAAAAACGTGTAAATAGAAAAATTAGTACAAGGAAATGCAGCACGCACCATTGCCCAAACCGTTATAACACTTTATCAGCTTCAACATGGTAAATGTGTTTTCTCCCTGAAGATATTAATATGTGCATTGCAGAAATGTCTTATATCCTGAAGGATAATAATTAATACATGGTATAAATGTTATAGTATCAGATAAAAATTGTTTATTACATGGTATAAATGTATATATCGCTGATAGGAATTAAGTTATACATAAGGATAACTGAATAATATATGTTAGAAATGCTATTATACCATAATAATATTGATTTATACATGTCAGATATGATATATTAAATAGTATAAATTTGTTTTATAAATAATTTATCGTTTATTTTACCTTATGTTTAATCATAAATCAAATTAATCATGACAAACATCTTGGAAATTATAAAACGTGAAATGTTGAAAAGACATTTAAGTTCAACCGAGCTGTCACGTCAAATGGGACTTCATCAAACAACCGTTCACGGTATGCTTACAAGAGAATCAATTAAAGTTGAAAGACTGGCAGAATTATGCAAAGTTATGCAATATAATTTTTTCAGAGAACTGGCTGAACAATTCCCATACGAACAACCGGAATTTAACGAGGCCTTTAAGAAAAAAGAAGCCGCGCTGACCGATGAAATTAAAACATTAAAAATTAAAATTGACGTATTAAACGAAGTGATAGAAAAAATCGGGTAAGCTTATATGATCCCCGCAAGATGTCTCAGCCCGCAAATATTAAAAAACGAAAAACGAAGTAAAAGAACGGCCTGATTGTATGCTTAATTATTTTTTAATACCTTAGATGCCTGAAACAGCGTGGCAGGGATAATCGAAATAAGGGTAATACTGTTACACAATTGTTGTGTGCAATCCCCCTACTGAAAAGTTCAGTTGAATATTTTTGCTAACGTCTGGATAAATAAAATGTAAAAAATGACAAAAAAACAGATTTTATA
>JANTGL010000285.1 GCA_024762915.1 Bacteroidales bacterium
TAATTGCGGAAAGCAATGAAACCATAAAAGTAGAAAACAATCATTATTTTCCTGAAAATTCGGTTAATAAACAATTTTTAAAAAGAAGTGAAACACATACGACTTGTCCCTGGAAAGGCGAAGCATCTTATTACGATATTGAAACTAACAGAGAAACAAACAAAGATGCAGCTTGGTATTATCCCGACCCGAAACCCGCAGCAAAAGATTTAAAAAATTATGTTGCTTTTTGGAAAGGTGTTCAAATAACCGAATAATACGCAAGTCAACTAATCATCACATCAACTAATCAACAAATCAGCAAATCAAAAAAATATGAATATAGCAGTAATATACGGATCAAACCGATCGGACAGGCAAGGTATTAAAGCCGCAAAATTTATTACGAACAAACTTTCGGACAGAAAACACGATGTGGTTTTGGTTGATGCAAAAGAATATAAATTACCTTTTCTGGATAAAATGCACAAAGAATATGAAGCAGGTAAAGCACCGGAAGCAATGGAAAAAATTCATAAAATCCTGAAGAAAGCAGACGGATTTGTAATTGTATCGGGCGAATACAATCACAGCATCCCGGCAGCATTAAAAAATACTTTGGATCATTTTCAAAGCGAATATAATTTTAAACCGAGTGCTATTTTATCTTATTCTGCCGGACCTTTCGGCGGATTAAGAGTTGCCGTTCATTTACGTGCCGTATTAGCAGAACTCGGTATGCCGAGTATTCCTTCAATTTTTCCGGTTTCAGCAGTTCAAAATGCCTTTGATGATAAAGGCAATGCGCTTGGTAACAATTACGAGAAAAGAGTTGTTCGTTTTATTGATGAATTTGAATGGTATCTCAAAGCATTAAAAAACCAAAGAAAAGAAGGGACACCTTATTAAAATTCTTAAAATGACTAACAAAGAAGCTGAAAATACCACTGATCAGGCAATTACAATCCGGAATTTTATGTCCGAAACAGATATAGAAATACAAAGAAATGAGCTTATTAAAGGATTAAGTTCCGAAAATAAATATATTTCAAGTAAATATTTTTACGATAAAAAAGGATCTGAATTATTTGAAGAAATAACAAAATTAGAAGAATACTATCCGACAAGAACCGAACTCTCAATTTTAAAAAATAATGCGCAGATACTTACAAAGAATTTTTTTGATACAAACATCATCGAATTAGGGAGCGGCGATTGTTCAAAAATTTCGCTTCTTTTAAAAGCAATGACAAGAAACCGGATTAAAACAACAACATATACGCCTGTCGATGTCAGCAAATCAGCAATTGAAAAGTCGATTAATCAATTGGCCGTAAAATTCCCGGATTTAAAAATTAAAGCAATCACGGCAGATTTTATGCACCACTCAAATTTTATTCCCGATGTAAAGAATAAAGTAATTTGTTTTTTCGGAAGCACCATCGGAAACTTAAATCGTAGCGAAGCAAAAGAATTCATTAAAAACACGGCAAATAAAATGTCGCCCGGGGATATTTTTTTGTTAGGAACAGATATGGTAAAAGACATTAAAATTTTGGAGAAAGCCTATAATGATAAATTAAAAATTACGGCAGCTTTTAATAAAAACATCTTAAATCAAGTCAATAAATTGCTGAAAACTGATTTTGAAACCGATTTTTTTGAACACATCGCATTTTTCAATAAAAAAGAATCTCGAATAGAAATGCATCTGAAAGCAAAAACCGATATGCAAATAAGCAGTCCGTTTTTAAAAGAAAAATTGAAACTGAAAAAAAACGAAACAATACACACTGAAAATTCTCACAAATTTACAAAAGAAAGGATTCGAGAATTTGCCGAATTTACAAACTTAAAAACTGCAAATATATTTACGGACAAAAACCAACTGTTTTCCTTGGTTCAATATATAAAATTATAAAAAAAGGACACATGAAACTAAATATTCTTTGGATAAACGATAATAAAGAAGCATTCCTGCAAATGGCTGCTTTATATGCTCTAAAATCAAAAACAAATAATTGGTGGGATGAAGTAAATTTCATTATTTGGGGACCTTCGGCAAAATTGGCTGCTGAAGATACGCAAATTCAAACCGAACTCTTTGAATTAAAAAATGCCGGTGTAACGATTGAAGCATGCAGAGCTTGTACCGATAACTACGGAGTAACGGAAAAATTAGAACGGTTTGGAATCAAAATTGACTACTTGGGTCCAAGTATTACGGACTACCTGAAAAATGATGAAAAACTGTTAACTATATAAACGTAAGCGGTTTTAAATAGGTCATATTGAACAATATTTCTTATTTATTTTTATAAAATTTATTATAAAATCGAAGAATCTCTTCCGGGGTTTTAATCTTTTTTCTTAATATTTTATCGGCAAGTTCCGGGCAATCATCAAAATATGCAGCCAATCTTTTTTTATTTAAGCCAAACAAACCGATTCGAACATAAACCATTTCAGATTCGTCTTTCCGTTTAAAATATGAACGTGATGACAATCCTGATTCATCAACATATTCTTTTTGATACCAACTTAAATAACCTTCTGAAACAACTTTTATAAACTGTCTGTTATTTGAATTCGGATTACCGTAAACCATGTGTTTAAAAAATACAATTTCATCGTTCACATCCATGGTAATAAATTTTTGATTTCCGATTTTATATCCTTGAATATCATTCGGATTATAATGTTTTCGAAATCCTTTGACGGGTTTAAAACGGATTTTTTTATACAGTTTTACAAAAGTTCCGGATTTTCGGTCTTTAATTTTTCCCGTTAAAGTATCTCCGGAATTTGAAATAATATATCCGGGAAAAAACCCTTTTTGGCCAACGGAATATTTCGGATTAAAAAATAAAGTCAAAATCGAAATCAAAAAAACCAAATGCCTGTATTTCATAATAAAAAATTATTAATGTATATTTCTAATCTGAAAATAAATCAAATGTTTATATCATTTCTCCGACTGTAGGTTTATTATTATTCTGAAAAAATACAAAAAATTCATTCAATATAAAAAAATACATTAATTTAGTTTGAAAAATTCGGCTGTTGTATGGACAATAAACATTCACAAACCATCTTTGATTTTACTTTACGCGGTAATTATCCGAATTACTACAACATTAAATTTTTTGTTCAGAACAGAAACAATATTATTCAACCGGGTATCGGTTATATTCCTCCCGAAGTTGAGTATCAAATAACAGAAAGTTCAACACCCGAAAAAATCAATGTCGAATTTGCTGATATTCCGTATTTATGCCAAGAAGATACCGACCGTGCAAAAGAATATTTGTCGTTCCTGACAGCATCCTTAAAAGGAAATACTGAAGCCCAAAAAAAGATATATTTCTATCGTGAGCAATATTTAAATGATAAAGAATGGTATTACAAAGACATCCAATTGACTGAAAATAAGTATGTTGTTCATTCAGGTACCGATAAAAGTTATCCTGTTACACACATCAGCCACAAAGGTTCCAATTTGCTTGATTTGATAAAAGAAAGTTATCCCGTTCCTGATTTCTCAATTCTTACAACGGAATGGTATTCATTAAATGATACAGAAAAAGAAAAACATTTAAAAACGGCCATCAACAATTTGGAACAAATGACCGGAGAAAAATTAAATGACAGTGACGCGCCTCT
>JANTGL010000286.1 GCA_024762915.1 Bacteroidales bacterium
CTTTCGTAATCCGAGTTCTTTAATCAAATTACGATATCGTTCAATATCGTTAGTTTGCAAATATTTAAGTAATTTTTTTCTTTTTCCTACCAATTTAATTAACGCTCTTCTTGTATGATGATCTTTTTTATTTTTTTTAAGATGTTCATTTAAGTGCGTAATACGGTGGGAAAATAACGCCACTTGGCTCTCTACGGAACCGGTGTCATTATTAGACTTCCCGTACTTTTGAAAAATCTCTTGTTTTTTTTCTGCGTCTAAATACATAAGTTAATTTAATTTGTATTTGTTAATAATTTAAGCGTGCAAATATAACATTTTTTTTATAAAAAAAGATATTTGCTTATTATAATTCTTGTAATAACAGATATATACAATTATATTCAAATCTAATCCCATTACACAAAAATTCTTTTAATCAATATATTTATAAGATATTTGTCGGCTGAAAAAAATGAATACAATTAATGAAATTATTCTTTAAAATAATACAAAACCGTAATGCCATATTAATTTCTGCATTATTTTTTGCATTTTTATTACCTGAAAGTGCACAATATACAAAAAAATACACCTTATATATATTGGCTCTCGTAATGATTTTTTCCATGACCGGAATTCAATTAAAATTACTTAAAAACTTCAAATCAACATTTAAAGTTTCACTGGAAGCGACATTCTTAAACTTTATATTACAGGCAATTATACTGTTGGGGATATCATATTTTATATTTGACAAAAATATTTTTAACGGATTTGTTATTATTGCAGCAACACCGCCCGGAGTTGCAGTAATTCCTTTCACATATACCTTTAAAGGAAATTTAAATTATTCATTCCGAGCGATTTTGGGAACTTATCTTATATCAATTTTTCTCTCACCTCTTATTATTTACATGTTTTCTGAAGGTGTCATTCTTGATCCCTTGATTATTGTCGGCGTTATCTTGAAAATAATTATCATACCTCTTTTATTATCCAGAATTTTACTGATAAAAAAAGTGTATCCCATCACCGAAAAAATTAGAGGAAAAATAATTGATTGGGGTTTTGCATTAATAATTTATACCGCTGTAGCCGTGAACAGAAATTTAATTTTAAGCGATTATATAACTGTTTTAAAATCTGTCGGCGTAATATTTACGAGCATCTTTGCAATCGGTTTAATCTACTTATATTTAAATCGAAAAAAATCTGATAAAAAACTTATTATCAGTAAAAACCTTATTCTTACGGTAAAAAGTTCCGGTTTTGCAATTGCCGTAACTTTAATATTATTTGAAGCTAAATCAGCAGTACCTGCAGCTGTTCTCAGTATCTTTGTTTTGCTGTGGTTAATTACTTTAAATATTTATTATTCAAAAAAGGAGAATAAATAATTACAGATTAAAATTATCTTTCACAATTTCGCTTAAAGGATTCTCATTATTACTTACTGTATTTAAATATGTTTTTTTCAATATTTTCGGAGAATTTTCAACCACATAAGATCTGCCCGTAATTTTTAAAAAATCAATATCATTATAATCATTTCCCAAGCCGATTGTTTCAGACAAATTAATATTTAAACCATTACAAAGATATTTCAAAGAACTTCCTTTATTCACATCCTGCGGATAGATTTCCATCCAAACGGATTTATTATCTATCGGAGAACTTGCTCTGATAATACCGAATTGCGAAAACTCTTCGGAAATTATATTAACAATATCAGATTTCGGAGAAATTGCAATAAAACGCGTTGCATTTCCATATTTATAGCCTTCGGAAAGTTTTTCAGAATAATCTTTGTACAAATTATTTAATCGATCAAAATCCGGATTGTTATAAAAAAATCGTTTATAAACATACTTATGACTTTCCGGTATTTCAGCTCTGATTTGAAAATCAATTTTTAATTCACAGAGCTTATTAGCAATGTTTTTAACATCAGCGGCGATTAAATGATGTGATTTAATAATTTCTTTCGTTCGAAAATTCATAATTCCTGCTCCGGCAGCAAAAATCAAATAATCAATCGGAAAATCTCCGGGAATCACTTCATTAATACTGAATAATGAACGTCCGGTAGCAACAATTCTGTATATATTTTCATTTTCCAGCTCTTGTAAAGTCTGCAAATCTTTTAATCCGACCTTTCTCTCATCATTCAACAAAGTTCCGTCTAAATCAATTACAGCTGCTTTATACATCTGATTCATCTGTATCGATATTTTTAATTTCTTTTTTTACATGCTCTTCAAACTCGTTATTCAATTGATTTAATTCTTCAACAAATTTTTCAATTGTTTCATCATCGAAACCTTTTTCTTGCGCTGCTTCTTCCAAGGTTCCCCATATCGCTTCTCCGCATACGATACAACGGATTCCGTTTTTTGAAAGATAATTTACCGAAAACGGATAATTCTCAACCAATTCTTCAATTAAAATATTTTTTACTATTTTTTCTTTTGCCATAGTTTAAAATTAGTCACAAAAATATTAAAGATTTAATCATTGCGAAAAGCAATTATAAAAAATTGTTAATTTTATCGCTTTAAGTTAAACCGAATATTTTTATTCCGTAAAATGGATTTTGTAAAAATACACCTTATATTATATACACTTATTATTTTATTCACATCAGAAATTACTGTTGCACAACCAAAAAATATAACAGATGATTATTTTGAAGCCGCCTTCTCGGGAAATTATGTAAAAGCAAAGCAAATTCTGATAAATTTAAATAAGAACTATCCCCACTCATTAAAAACCTGTTTAATTACAGCAAATTATTACGGGAATATTTATGAAATCTCAGGCGGAAATGATAAATATTATTTGATTTGTAAAAAATATGCCGAAAAAGCAATAAACAGTTTAATTAAAAAGAAAGATTTAAATAATGAAGATGTATTCAGAATTATTTCTGCAAAATCAATTTTGTTAAAAATCAACGTTCAAAAAAAGAATTATTTAAAAGTTGCTAAAAATATGCAATCCGTAATCAGGCATTTTGAATATGCAACAAAACATGAAAATGACGATGATAAAATGAAATTTATTTCCGGGATGTATAATTATTATGTGGAAACTGCCAAAGACGATTATCCGGTTATTTATCCGCTCCTTTTATTTTATCCTTCGGGAGATAAAGAAAAAGGATTGAAATTATTAAAAGAATGCACGCATTCCGGAGATAAGAATATCAGTATCAGAAGTTTGCTGCAATTAGCATTAATTTATTACAGAGATGAAAAGAATATAATTGTTGCTGAAAAATATTTTAATGCTTTATTGAAAATTTATCCGGATAATTTAGTTTGGCAAACTGAATATTATAAAGCGTTGAAAAAATATAATAAAATAAAAGAATACAAAATCAGACAAGATATAATAGAACAGAAAATTAAAGAAAACTTGTTATTAACGGAAGAACAAAAAAACTATTTTATAAAAAAAACAGAATTGTAATTTTCAGAAATTTATTTTTTACATGCAACCTTTTTAATTTAATCAAAGTCTCGAACTTGAAAGCAAATGATTGATTTACGTCAGATAGTAAAAAAATGCAAAGCATACGACAAAAAAGCACAGAAAGAATTATACAATGTATATTCTCCGGTGTTATACGGAATATGCCTGCGTTACGGTAAATCA
>JANTGL010000287.1 GCA_024762915.1 Bacteroidales bacterium
GGTACAATGTCATCAAAAGGGTATGAAGTTTCATTATATTTAAATCCTGTTAAAACGAAAGATTTAATTTGGGATATCAATGTTAATTTTACCCAAAACAAAAATGTTGTTGAAAGCTTAGCCGAAGGAATTGATAATTTATTCTTAAGCGGATTTACCGTACCTCAAATTCGTGCGGTTGCCGGTGAAGATTATCGTTCGGTATACGGTTATGATTGGTATAAAGATGCTGACGGAAACATGATTATTAATGATGATCCTACGGACGGATTCCCCGACGGTTTCCCGTTCCCTGCTGATACCGCAATGGTTTCATTAGGAACAATTAATCCGGATTGGACAGCAAATATTTTTAATTCTGTTTCTTATAAAGGTTTAACGTTCTCTTTCTTATTTGATTTCAAAAAAGGCGGATTATTCTATAACGGAACACGTTTTGCTATGAACTTCTTCGGTGTTTCTGCCGAAACAGCAAACAGAGATGTTGTTTATAATCCGGACGGAACCATTAATATGGCTTTAACTCCTTCGGAAAATATCGTATATTTTGAAGGTAAATTAGGACATTTAGATGCTGACGGAAATGTTGTCGTAACGGGTGATGCTCATGTACCGGTTGTTTTAGACCAAACTTGGTATCAAGGATTCGGAAGTAATTTCGGCGGTGGCCCTACTTCTGCAGCTATGGAAGATGCAAGTTGGATCAGATTAAAAGAAGTCAGTTTGTCTTATAAATTAAATAAAACGATTTTAGATAAAACATTCTTATCAAATGCAGAAGTGTTTGCTACAGGTACAAACTTATGGTTGTCAACTCCGTATACGGGAATTGATCCGAATACAAGTTTGGTAGGTGCAAATAACGGACAAGGTATGGATTATTTTAACATGCCGGGTAAGAAATCTTACACATTTGGGATAAGATTAACCTTCTAATTTAAATTAATTAAATTTTAAAATTAAAATACAAATAGATATGAAAAATATAACAAAAATAGCTTTGGGCTTTATTTTGATATCTGTTATCTCACTTACTTCTTGTAAAAAATGGATAGATACGGATATTAATGTTGACCCCAATAACCCAATTGATGTACCCATCAGTTTGTTATTGCCGAGCATTCAAGCTGAAATGGCTTATACTATGATGGGAAATGATGCTGTCAGACCCACAAATATGTGGTTGCAATATTTTAACGGTGCTTCAAGACAATCGTTAACTCAAGGACGCTATGTATATAAATCTACGGATGTTAATAATCTTTGGGGTGCAGCTTATCAATCAAACTTAATGGATTTAAAACAAATGATTGATAAAGCAGATGCAAATAATTCACCGCATTATGCCGGTGTTGCGAAGGTGTTGACTGCGTGGGATTTAGGTTTCCTTACTGATTTATTCGGTGATATTCCTTATTCTGAAGCTTTTCAAGGGAATGATCAATTAGCTCCTGCTTATGATAGTCAAGAAGCAATTTATACGACTATTCAAAGTTTGTTAGATGCCGCAATTACGGATTTAGCTGCCGATGAAAGTCTTGAAAGCCCCGGTGACGAAGATATTTTTTACGGAGGAAACCTAGGCAGTTGGACAAAATTAGCTTGGTCTTTAAAAGCAAGGTATGCTTTAAATTTATCTGCAGTAAACGGCAATCAAGCGTATACGGATGCTTTAACTTATGCTGCAAACGGATTTACTTCCAATGCTGATAATATGATGTTTACTTTTAATTCAAGTCAAAAAAGCCCTTTGTCTCAATTTATGGATCAAAGAGGTGATATTACAATGGCTTCTACATTTATTGATATGCTGATAAGTGATGCAGATAACAGAATTTTAGAATACAGTGCTGACGGATCTGCTTCTGTCGGAGGCGAACCGGGAACGAATCAAGAAGAAGGAATTTCTGCACCGGGTGATTTTGTTGCTGCTGATGATGCTACAGTTTATTTAATGACTTATCATGAATTAAAATTCATTGAAGCTGAAGCTAATTTTGAATTAGGAAATGTATCTGATGCAGATACGGCTTATTTAGACGGTGCCATTGCATCTGTTTTATTAGTTCTTCCTAACGATGCTGATCATTATAATTATGATCCGGCAGATATTCTTACATGGGGCTGGTACGGTACAATTAATGTAGGTGACGGTAATCTTGATTTGGAAACTATCATGAAACAAAAATATATTGCTAATTTCGGTACTGTTCAGTCTTATAGTGATTGGAGAAGAACCGGATTCCCTACTTTATCTGCTGCTGCTAATACCACAACAGATATTCCGCGAAGATTCCCTTATCCGCAAGATGAGTTGGATTATAACACGGCAAATGTTCCGAGTGTTACATTATCAGATAATGTATGGTGGAATCAATAAAATTTTTGTTAATGTGGAACGATTAATCGTTCCTCAAACTAAAAAATAAACATTTAAATTTCTAAAAATATGAAAAAATATAGTGCAATATTAAGTGTTTTGTTTGCCGTATTGTTTTTTACTTCTTGTGAAAAATACGGATTGCAAGATATAGCAAACAGACCATATGCAACTTTGGAAGGCAGCTCAGTTGACGGTGCCGTTACCAGAGTCAGATTTGAAAGTACTGATAAGTTAATCAGTATGCCGGCTCTTGATGAGAACGGTGTTCCTCAAGATTATTCAACAACCTTATCTGCGAACCTTTTTGGTGCTCCTTTAACAAGTGATGTAACAGTTAATTTTGAAATTGTTGATACAACGGGAGCTAAATTAGGACAAGAGTTTACTTTATCAGCAACTCAATTTGTAATACCTGCGGGTGAATTAAGTGCAAGTATTGATATTAATGTTAATAATGCGGAAATGCCTTTAGATTCGGTTGCTCCTTTCTTGTTGAAATTAACAGCTGCAAGTGCAGGTGAAATTGATACATTTTTTAATGTAAACCAAGTAAGATTGTACAAAAATTGTTTGTTAGACTATACTAAATTTGCAGGAAATTATTCCAATTTTATTGACGGTGCTGCAAATGCTGCTTCTATAGTAGAATTGTTTGATGATGATGATTACAGTCAAGGATTATTAATCATGCAAAATTTCTGGTATGATGATCAAGATTCTATGAGATTAGAATTGAAAGATGACGGTACAATTGTAAGTCCGCTCGGAAATCAATTTATTAATAATCAAAATGCATACGGAGCATACGGAAGAATAATGTTTGAAGATATTACCGGAGGTATGGTAACTAATAACTGTACACCGATATTTGTTTTCACAGCAACTCCTACATTACCTGATTCAGGATACTGGTGGGGCGGACCCTTTGATTTTATGTTCATTAAAGATTCTAAAGGACATGTAAGCGTAAAAATTAGCAGACCAATCGGTAAACCTGTTAAGGATCCGAGACGTTAACTGATTAATTAGTATTTAAAAAAGCTGCTCATTTGAGCAGCTTTTTTTGTTTTCAAACAAACTTTCATAAATTTGTATATTATATTTTTAAATGCAAGATGCTTAAAAAAAACAAATCCGCTCTTTCCGTAAAAAAAGGCGTTGAAAATATTAAATCAACCGATGAAAAATCTGTTTCAGAATTTAAGAATTTAAAAAAGAAATTGCATTCGTCTGAATTTTATATTC
>JANTGL010000288.1 GCA_024762915.1 Bacteroidales bacterium
CAAACCATTTATCTTTTACCAAAGAATTAATTATTTTTTGACTTCTGTGACCGAAAACGGGATGTAACTCCATTGACATATCCGTTGCTTGTTTTATCGCAACTTTTGAAGTCGGTTGACCGGTTTCTTTTGCTTCTTTTAACACAGATAATGTTGTTTGATAAACCCCGAAATTCCAGTCTTTTTGAAGATGTCTTTCAATGAAATCGTCATTATCCACATAACCGTATTGTTCGTTGGCACAATTTACGATACCCATCCGATTATTCAGAAAATCAGGAACATAAATAATGCCTCTGTCAGCAATTGCCTTATCGTGTTTATCGTGATCCTCAAGTTGATTATTGGCGGCACCGCAAATAATTTTTGCTTTAATGTTCGGAATGGTTTCATCATTTAATATAGCACCGGTTGCACAAGGAGCAACAATATCACAATCCTCAAATAAAATTAAATTATCGCCTTTTTCGACAACTTTCACCTCTAAATTTTTGTCGGCATATTTGGCTTTAACAGAATTAGCAACTTCAGGATTTATATCCGCAGCAATCACTTTTTCGACACCTTTTTCGAAAAGATGCCCTATCAAAGGTTCGGCAACGTGCCCCGTTCCTTGCACGGCAACAGTTTTCCCTTCTAATGTTTCACCTTTAAAAGCCAATGCCGCTTCCATTCCCGCTAACACACCTCTTGATGTAGGCTCTGAGGGATTCCCGCTTCCGCCTGTCGTTTCCGGAATACAGGTTGTGAAGCGTGTCGTTTTATAGATATTTGCCATATCTTCAACACTCGTTCCGACATCTTCCGCCGTAACGTAGCACCCTTTTATTGCCGTGAGCAATTTTCCGTATTCGGTGTAAACGTATTCGCGATAACTCTTATCATTTTTATTAAATTCGGGATTATGCACCATAACACCTTTGCCGCCGCCCCACCAAAGTCCGGCAAGAGCATTTTTGTGCGTCATTCCTTTTGCTAATCGCATGCCGTCACGTAAAAAGTCTTCAACCGTATCGTATTGCCAAAAACGGACACCGCCGGCGGCTTGTCCGCGTTTTGTTCGGTGTACGAAAGCCCCTTGCAAAACATCGTATTTGTCGGTCAGTTGAAAAAACATCCCTTCGTGTTCTTCAAAATCCCGCTCATCGGAATTGATAAAATCTGCTAAAAACTGTAATTCTTTATGCGAGGGTTCAACTTTATTGTTGTTTTGGTTATAAACCAGATGAAAACGTTTTATGTTGTTTTCTTTCAAAATATTAATTAATTCCGGAACCGAAATATTTTTCATTCTTCTCTATTTTTAAAATTAAAAATCACGCAAAGATATTTATTATAACTGAAAGTGTTACATAAAATTTTTTGTTTTAAAACGGTCGAAATTTATTAATATGCCAATCTTATGTTAAATCAATAATCTAATTAACAAACAGTATAAAGTTTGACTAAAAATAATTTTTGGTCGAAAAATGGTTTTAAAAAAATGAGCAAACGAATAAAGTTAAGTAACCCTTTTAAACACTTTGAAAGGTTAAACGAGTTTTGTTAATTACCGAATGAACTTCAAGAATATTTATTCCACAATTAATTTTGATATAAGAATACCTTTTTTACTTTTAACATGAATTAAATAAACTCCGGTTGTTAAATTTGAAACTGAATAGTTCTCTTGTTTTTCATAAACCTTAATCAGTTTTCCGAAAACATCGTAAATATAAATATTTTCAATTTTATGACCTGAATTAATACTGAAATTTTCTTTTACAGGGTTTGGGTAAATTGTTAAATTTCCGGTTTTAATATTTTTTACATTCAAAGCATCGCATTCTGCTTCTGTTTCAACAAAAGTAGAGTTTGCATCAATATCTGTCCAATTTGTTGTGCTCCATGCTGCATCATCAACGAATATACAGTTTAGATTTGGATTATTGCTCGAATTAAATTCTTGAAAATTGATATTATTACCATTTTTTACATTTAGGTTTGTCAGTTGGTTTGAATTACATTGTAATGAAGTTAAAATTGTATTCGATGATAAATCTAATTCGCTTAATTGACCATTTTTGCAATACAAACTTTGTAAGTTAATATTATTACTCAGGTCAATATTGTTTATCTGATTTCCCTCAAAACTTAACTCTTCCAAGTTTATATTGGCTGCTAAATTTAAATTTGTTAACAAATTATTATTGCAATATAATAGAGATAAATTTGAATTTGAAGAAAGATTTAAATTTGACAATTGGTTGTTATCACATGTTATTTCTGTGAGCTGAGTATTTGTCGAAAAATTAATATTTGAAACTTGATTATTGCTAAAATCTATTTGTGTTAAATTCGTATTTGCTGAAATGTCCGGATTTGTTATATTATTATTATTACAAAATAACATAGCCAGATTGAAATTTGAAGATGTGTTAAGGGCGGATAATTGGTTGTTATCACAATATAATACAGTTAAATTGCTATTTGCAGAAATATCAACAGAAGTTAATAAATTTGAAGAGATATATAAATATTCTAATGCTGTAAAGTCTTCAATCCCTGTTAAATCACTAATGCTTTTATCTGAAATATTTAAGTTTGTAAGCCCACTAATATTTGCAGTCAATACATAATCATCTAACACATCATCATACCCTAAATCAATAAGTGCTTGTTCAAAATTATCATCTGGGACATAAGTATTTTGCCCAAATAAACTGAAGTTTAAAAATAAGGAGATAATAATTATTAAGTGTTTCACGGAAAAAGTATTTTTTGATTAATTTTATACAAAAATACAATTGTTTTTAAACTAAAAAAATGAGCAAACAATAAAAAACATTTTATTATTCACTCATTCTTATTTGACTTCAAAACATCCGAAGGATTTTTTAACGGCAACAATACTAAAATAACGTTTTGAAATCTTCAGGATGTTCAAATGTCACCTAAAACGGATATTTATTTTCATCAATCATTTTATCGGCAATTTTACGTCTTGCACCGATAACATTTACGCCGTCAACTTTTGTAAAACGTTTCATTCCGGTTAACATACCCATTTTTTCGTTACCTTCCGCAAACGAGTTTACGGCATCATCACCGAATTTTTTAATTTTTGCGGCTGTGTCATACATATATACATCCAGCATCAATTTTTGTAATTCAACTTTGTCGGCACCTTTCATATGTTCGAGTTTTTCAACACGCAACATAAATGATTCGGCTGCATAAGTCAACATTAACATATCGGCGGCTGCAAAAAGCAATTCTTGTTCATTTTGCAATTTATCCTGATATTTTTGTGCTGCTGCACCGGCAACCATTAAAATCGCTTTTTTGAAATTTTTAATTGCTTTCTTTTTCAATTCAAAATAATCTTGCGTCGTATCACCGAAATCCGGTATTCCCATTAATTCTTCACCAACGGCTTTTGCCGGACCGAGAACATCAAGCTCACCTTTAAACGCACGTTTTAAAAGTTCGCCGACCATAACCATACGATTAATTTCATTTGTTCCTTCAAAAATTCGATTAATTCGCGAATCTCTGTAAGCACGTTCAACCGGTGTTTCGGCAGAATAACCCATTCCTCCGTATATTTGAACACCTT
>JANTGL010000289.1 GCA_024762915.1 Bacteroidales bacterium
TCATCACATAAGCATAAGGCGAAGTACTCATGTATTTTTCTGCCATGGCATCTATGACATGCCAACGACCCAACTGCGGGTCTAATTGGCGGAAACCATAGTCGTAATAACCGGTTTGATCTTGCAGTTCTTTTCCGTTGTAAAGGAACTTATTTAATAGTTCGGTATTTGTAAAGTGTTGCCCGCTCATGCGCATTCCGAAGGGGTAATAATGATCTTCCTGAATGATTTCGGCATTGCCGGTTGTTTCATTTTTTGCAAACGTTACGCGGACGTTGCCGAGGTGATCGGTTAAATTGTACTCGTAATTGACAATTGATGATTGACAATTGACAATTCGACCGCCGGGGATGTTCAGAATTGAATATTGTTTATTTGTTATTGTATATTTTATATTTGCCGGCATTTTACAAATTTAATATTTATCTTGTTTTATTGATAAAAACTAAATTTAAGATTATATTTTTTCGAAAATCTTTAACATTTTCACCTTAAAAACACTAAAATATAACATCCCGATATCGGGACGCTATGTTCTAAAATCTTTGTAAAATGGGCAGGGCACTCCCATCAAAGACTGTTAAAATGTTGAACACCGGGACAGTCTGCAGCGTATGGAGGAATAGATTTTCCGGACATAAGGTTTGGCAGCCTTTTTTCAGGTATAAACTGCCTGTTTATCTTTATTATTCCGTCTTTTCTTATGATATTATAAATAAATATGCCTAAATAACCCATTTTTAAAAAATATGTATGTTTATCAGTATTAATTAGCCCGCCCGGTTTATCATATTTTTTTATTAAATAATTATACACACTGTCATTTTTTATTTCTTTACTTTTAAGTCTGAAAAGTTCGCCTTTAAAATCAAGAATTAGTTTAAAATATGGTGAATAGATAAGATGATTCAATGATGTTTCAGGAGATTGGTTTATGTAATAAATCAATGCGAATATTTCACTTAAATCCAGCTCCTTTTCTGAATTTTGCAATAAAGTTTTAATTCTGTTATTTTTGTTAATCATTTCATTCAATACGGAAGTTCCTCTGCCGTTTATGTCGTCATATAACTCCATAGAATCTGTTTTGCTTTTATATTTAAAAAAATCATAAAGAACCTTCTTGTTGTCAAGTATTAATGAGTCATACTTTTCTTCGTATTTGGATTCTAACATAGCACGGTATATATAGGGGTCTGATATTCCGTAATAATAATAACTACAGTCACTTTTTAACAACACAAAATCAAAATTATTGTAAGGGCAATGAAAATATTTTATTCCGATATCTTTTACATAGTGGTCAAAATACAAGTCGTTTATTTCATTTCTTACATATGTTTGAAAGTAACAATTATCATAGCGATTGAAGTTAATACTGTCATATTTAAAATACTCTTCAACGATGAACGATTTCACTTTATTTAATTCATCATTATTTTTATCAGCTTCATTGTTACAAGAAAATAACAATATAATGCTTAAAAAAGCAACCAGATATTTTTTATTTAACATAAGTTTAATTTAAGGATTAATTTTGCCGTGTAAGTTTTGTAAAATATTAATCATTTCTTGATTATAACCCCACTCTTTATAAAAGTATTCTCCCATTATAGTGCCTGGGATATGATTTCCAAGGCGCCTAAATTTTGCATGCCCTGTTTCGTGCATAATTGTCATTCCAAGTTTTTGACTTCCGGAATCAAATATGACTTCAATCATACCTTTGTCCTTTATCCAAGTACGATTATATGATAATTTTGCTAAATTTAAATTTATTATTGCTGCTTTATCATGAAATGAAAAACCGTTACCTCTAGCAAGTATTGCCACTTGATCAGCATCATTTCCGACATAACCCTCTACTTCATCTTTATAAGGAGTACCAAATCTCCATCCACGACCAGTCATAACATTAAAAACATCCCCAATTCTGTCTTCTGTTGTAGCTACTACATAAGAATCATTTTCATCGGCACCTGACCTTCCGTAAAACTCTTCTTTACCTTTAATGTCGTCTAACCCTTCAATATATTGCCATTCCGCGGTTAGGTTGACATTTAATTCTTCATAGATAGAATTTATTAAATCAACAGCTGCATCTAATAAATCAGTAATATCCGCACTTTCATCCGTTAAAACATCAATAACAATAGAACTACCCATAGAACAACTTATAAATAAATTATCATTTTCATCTTCATCCTCATCCTCTCCATGTCCTCCTAAATCTCTGAAAGGATTATTGAGATATGCCGTATTTAACCCCGCCAAACTGCCCGGCATATTGTTTTGGTAAATCATACCGCCGTTGTTTCGGGAGCTGTTGCTGTCTAAATAGGGCTTCGGGTAAGAACGCCATTGTTTTCCGCCGCCTCGGTACAATCCCATCACATCAACAGAACTGATCGGATTATTCATCACATAAGCATAAGGCGAAGTACTCATGTATTTTTCTGCCATGGCATCTATGACATGCCAACGGCCGAGTTGCGGGTCTAATTGGCGAAAACCGCCTGCCTGTCCGGTAGGCAGGTAGTCGTAATAACCGGTTTGGTCTTGCAATTCTTTGCCGTTATATAAAAACTTGTTAAGCAATTCTGTATTTGTAAAATGTTGCCCGCTCATTCGCATGCCGAAAGGGTAGTAATGGTCTTCCTGAATAATCTCGGCATTGCCCGTTGTTTCATTTTTTGCAAATGTTACACGCACATTGCCGAGGTGGTCGGTTAAATTGTATTCGTATTTAGCAATTAACAATTGATGATTGACAATTCGACCGCCGGGGATGTTGATAAAACTCAGTTTATTATCTTCGTAAACAAATGCTCCGCAATATTCTGTCGAGCTTTTTAATGTGGTGCCGGAATATATTTCGGTTTTTAGCATACCGCCGGTTGCCGTGTAGGTGTAAACGGTTTTTTTTGTTCCGAAATCAACTTCTGCGGGTTGGTTCAGGTGGTTGTAGGTGATGGCTTTATACACGATTTGTAAAAATAAGCATATTTTATACTATTTCAAAGAACTTTTTTTAATAGAACGACGGAGGCAAAGCTGTCAGCCGAACATGCTTCGTTATACAGCCTCAACGGAACTGGGTAAAAAATTTCGCTCAAAAAGTGTTATTTTTTATTACGTTATCTTCTGTCCAAAAAATATACAAATTTATCGGGAATTATCTTACCCGTATCAGGGTCTTTATATTGCAATTTCTCAATACCATTAATATACTCATTTTCTTCATAAACTTTATCTTTAGCAATAGAATAGACCATTAATTTATCGCATCTCATAAACCACAGTTCTGGATGGTAAAAAAAATGAGAGAAAAAATAAATTTTAGGTTTTTCTTGTTCCAGAAAATTGTGTATTTTTTTTTGAAATTCATATTTGTTAATACATAATATAGGCCCCCCTCTTAACTCCCATTTGTATGTTTCTCCGTAATATATTTCTTTTGAATCCAGTCCCCACACATAAATTTCTCCAGTTATACTGTCTATTCGGTTTTTCGGAACAACTCTGTTTGTAAGGAAACCTTCCAAGAACCCGACTACTTTATCATGGTATAATACAATACTGTTAACATCAAATGT
>JANTGL010000290.1 GCA_024762915.1 Bacteroidales bacterium
AAAACACCGGAAGATATGTGGCTGAACGAAGGTTGGGCAAGCTATTGTGAAGCCCTTTTTAAAGAACAGATTTACGGAAAAGAAGCGTTTAAAGATTACGTTCGGGCAAATCACGTAAAAGTGCTGACACAAGCTCATATTTTTGATAAGGGCTATTTGCCGATTTACGGAATACCGCACGACTATACCTACGGAACAACCGTTTACGATAAAGGTGCCGATGTTGCTCACACCTTACGAGGATACATCGGAAACGACAGCTTGTTTTTCGATGCATTAACGGCATACATAAAAGCATTTTCATACAAAGCCGCCTCAACCGATGATTTCAGGGATTTTATGGCTGAATATACCAAAATTCCGCTTAACGATTTTTTCGATACTTGGGTTTTCACCGAAGGATTTCCGCATTTTTCTGTTGCCGATTTTAAAGTTTCAAAATCCGGAAAACAATATGTACCGGAATTTACTGTTAATCAAAGATTAAAAGCACGAAATTTTTACGGAGAAGACAATAAAATTGATATATATTTGGTTGACGAAAATATTAATCTGATTAAAAAAACACTGAAAATGAGCGGAATGAGCCAATCGTACAGTTTTTTAACGAAAATAAAACCCTTAACAATTTTGCTCGATCCCGAAGAAAGAATTGCCGATGCAACGGTTGATAATTATAAAATTTTCAGCGACACGGCTAATTACGATTTCCGATATACCGATTTTTCTGTTTTAATTACAAAGTTAAACGGGAAAGCATTAATTCAAAGTGTTATAAATTATATTATCCCGAGTAATACTTCAAGTAAAAATTATGAAATCTCAAAAGAAAAATATTGGGATATCAAAGGGGCAGTTAAGGGTAAAATATCTGCCGAAGGTACTTTTTATATTAATTCCGACGAGCAAAATTTAGGAAGCGACTTTGAAGATATTATTTTATTGTATCGCCCCGATGAAAGTTCCGAATTTGAACCCGTTAAGGCAGAACAATATCAATACGATGCCGTGCAAGGTATTTTTATTGTCAGAAATTTAAAATTCGGACAATACGTTGCCGGAACAAAGAAATAACCGATTTTCAATGATCGGTATTTAGCAATTTTTCTTACAAACCCTTTGAATGTTTTTTAACTAAATTTTTCAAAATATTAAGAGTATAATCAATCGTGCTTTTATGTGTTCTGAAACTTAAAACCGCCAGACGCAGCCAAACATCACCTTTTATCCGAGTTGAAGAAATAAAAACTTTACCGTCTTTTTTAACGTCTTCAACAAGTTGCAGATTAAAATCATTTGCATTACTGTTTTTCGGGACATAACGATAAATCATTACCGATAAATCCGGAAACGGTCCGACTTCGAAACCGATTTTTTGAATTTCTTCATAAAAATAGCGTATTAACAGCAACTTTTCTTCCAAAGCCGCTTTAAACGGTTTCAAACCCAGAAGCTTTAGAGGTAACCACATTCGCAAACCCCGGAAATGTTTTGTCAGTTCGGGCGATAAATCTGCCGGAGACGGTTCCGAAAAGGTTTCAACTTTATCCTGCATATAATTTGCCTGATATCTGTGTGTTTGATTAAGCGCATTTACGTCTTTGATCAGAACGGCACCCAAACCGTAGGATAAAAACAGACCTTTATGCGGGTCAATCGTAACGGAATGAGATTTTTCAATTCCTTTAAATTTTTCTTTTTCCTTATCAACAAGAATAAAAAACCCGCCGTATGCCGCGTCGGTATGTAACCACATATTATTTTCTGTTGCAATATCGGCAATTTCGTCAAGAGGATCAATGGCTCCGGTATCGGTTGTTCCGGCAGCTGCAACAATCAGAAAAGGGTTTAAATCCAGCTCTTTATCTTCATTTATTAACTTTCGTAAAGAACTTACATCCATTCTGAAATATTTATCAATCGGAACATACCTGATGATGCATTCATTCAATCCTGAAATTCGGATTGCTTTTTCAACCGAATGATGCGCTTGTTCGGTTAAATAAATGACCGATTTTGATATATTTTTACTCGTAATATTTTGTGCATCACGTGCCGTGGCAACGGCAATTAAAGTTGCAATTGAACCGCCTGAAGTTAAATTCCCTAAAGCCGTTTCCGGGAAACCGATAATATTACACATCCAACGAATTAAAGAATTTTCTAATTTTACGGCACCGGGTCCGGCATAATAAATTCCGGCATATTTGTTAAAAACGGCAGCAAGATAATCACCCAATGCCGTCGGATAAACACCGCCTCCCGGAATGTAACCCAAATGTCCTCCGGAAGCGGGATTTAATCCGGGAACATCAACACTCTTTTTTAAATGGTCAATCAAGTTTGTGATATTTTCCGGAATATCCGAAAGTTCAAATTTTATTTCTTTAATCTCTTTTTCCGTGTAAGGAATAAACGTTTTTTCATTTACGTAAACATCTAAAAATGCATCCGCATATTTAAAAACATTCTTATTCCATTGTTCTCTTTCGGAGAAATTAACCTCTAAAACCTTTGCCGTTTTTTCAATTTCTTTTATCTTGTTTATCATCATTATTCTATTTCATAGAAACACAAATTTACAGGATTTTTTTGTTTAGAAAGCAAACCGGGAAAAGTTTTTTAAAATTGGAGTTTTGTCCTGACCAAATCTATTTGTTCATGCGAACCGACTACGGTCACAACATCATGTTTTCGCAATCTTGTAAAACCTTTCGGCAAAATTGTTTCTTTTTTTCTTTTTACCGAAAGAATTAATATTCCGACCGGAAAATGCAAATCTCTTAATGCTCTGCCGTGTATATCGTCTGCCAATACTTCAATATCTTCAGTTTCTCGTGTTTCTTGTAAGCCGAGCAAAATAGAAGTTGCCTGCGGCGAGCGAACATAATGTTCCAAAAGAGCAATTAATGCAGCTGTCGGAGCAACAACCGTCACGCCGATTTCTTTGAAACGTCGGGCATCGGTATGACTGTCAAGTACCACAATAATATTCGGCGTTCCGAAATGTTCGTATATTAATTCACTGATTTCAAACGCAATATCTTCTTTTCTGAAAATAACAACGGAATCGGCAGAAGCAAAATTTAGTTCTTTTAATGTTGCGGTGTTTATCTCTTCAACAAGGTTTGCCTTTACTTCACAGGCCGATAAATCAACATTCAGTTTATCCGTAACAATTTGAACAGCATAACCCTCCCTTTTCAAGGTTTTTGCCAGCATAACCGCCTTACCGCCGATTCCTAATATAAACACGTCTTTATGAAAATCTGTTTCATGTTCTTTTGATTTCAGATGGGCTTCTCCTACGCTTAATATAGAAAATTTCATTAAAGGCGGTCCGACAAATTGATTTATTATGATTACGGCAATCATTATTGCTTCAAATTCGGCACCGAATCCGGTAAATCGTGCAGACACAATTGTTATCAAACCCAAACTTATTCCGGCTTGTGTTACATAGGGCATCCAACTTAAAAACTTTTCTTTCAAACTTTCTTTCAGAATAACACTTCCGGTAAAAGATGCGATAAAAACCGCAAAAATTCTTATTCCGAATAACAACAAAGCAATCGCCCAATATTTCAGCAAAAT
>JANTGL010000291.1 GCA_024762915.1 Bacteroidales bacterium
CCGGTAATTTTTGCACCTTTAAGCGGTTTGCTGTCGCCGTATTTTTTTCTTAAAGCCATTAATCCGGGCATTTCGTGTTCTGCCAGAGCAATTTCTTTGCGTCCGAAATCGGCAAGATTTATATCTTTTACTTTGTAATCGTTAATTTGTCCTGTATTTGTCATAATTTATATTGATTTTAAATAGGCGGCAAATATAATGAATTTTTTGTTTGAAAAGCAGACATTATAAAAAGTCTCGACATCGGGATATTTAATTTTTAAATTTGGATGAAATGAGTAAAGCAAAACTAAATTGACAATTATAAATTGATAATTGATAATTGTATTGTTGCATTTTATATTTGTAATATTTCAAAGAACTTTTTTGCTTCACGTAAACAGAACGACACGGGCAAAGCCGACTATGAACAATTTGCTTTGTTGCACTCGTTGCAACTTCTCTCTTAAGCCGGAAGCAAATAAACGAGCGCCGGTGGAGTGTAATTTATCTTGTTCTTTTATTTGGTATCCGGTTGACATTTATCTATTGTCTTTTTTATTATTTTGATGCTACGCAATGATAGTTACAAACTATCTTTATTGTTCGACGTAGTTACACTGCGTTAAACTACGCCGAGCGTTGGGTAAATAACCGTTCAATACGGCAACAACTTTGTCCTTTATACTATCCGGTAAAATAACGGGGTTTTTATAGTCGAAACTGTATAAATAATCATACGTAACATTGTCTAAATAGAAATTAATCTCTTCAATGCTTCTCGGAGGATTGTTTTGAGCATGCAGTATGTCGTAAAACATAATTAAAATAATTATTATTAGTTTTACTTTTGTCATTTTGTTGCAGTAAATATCCTGTTACTCATCAATTTTCTCCTCCTCTTCCTCAACCGGATAGGGTTCAAAATCTATAAAATGAGAGAATTTTGCTAAAACCCTGCCAGCTTGTTCTTTTGTAAGTTTAGTATATACGGGAAAAAGTTCATGATAATTTTCCGGTTTGATAGATCGAACATATTTTACTTCATACCACCATTGTTCTTCATTGCCGGGAATATCTTTCAGATTTGAATAATAGATTATTTCCCATGTATCACCGAAATTCCACTCATATTTTGTTTTAGGAATGCGAACAATTACTTTTTCGGCAGGGAGTAAAGTGTTTTTAGCTATCATTTCATAATACTCTTCTGTATCAGTGCCATATTCAAGACGAGTATCGGGTGTACAGTATTGTGCCATTCGGAAAAGTGTGGTTTTCACCGCCATATAATCATCATAGTCAGATTTATATTTGTATTTATATGCTAATTTAGACTGATAGACATTCCCCGAAAAATATAAAAAGTCTCTTTTAATCGTATCATAATACACTAAAAATCTTTCATCGTAAGGGAAGTATTTATAACACGGTATGTCTGATCTAAAAGAGTCCGTTATCATTATTGGCTTACCGTTTTCATCAAGATTAGCACGAATATATTTTTCCGGTCCCTCATAATAAATTGACATTCTCTCTCGAGTCATTACATTACTTGTCTTTGTTACCAAAAAAAAGTTGATGTAATGATGAAATCCATTGTCAGGCCAAGGTTCAATTCTAAAATTATAACGGAAAAAATCTTCCGTTATTGTATCCAAGCCGGGGTATAAAAGGTCTTTAGGGTTTTCTCCAATAAGCTTGTTTTCCGGCCATATTTTATTTCTGTCTATTTCAGGACACAAAGTACCCTTAAAATAATATATCTGAGGACCTAAATCATTAATTATTTTTCTTTTCATTGTTTCGCTGACAAAAGAACTGTCATTCTGGGCTGTTATAGAATAATTTAAAAAGATGCAGCCGATAAACGTTATTATTTGAAATATCTTCATAATTTTTAAGTTTAATATTTATCTTGTTCGTCGCAAACACATTTATTTTCAGGGTTGTTTTTTTCATGGCCAGGTCCGGAACTGCAACCGTCAAGGCCGTTACTTCCTTCATTATCTTTCAGATTAAATAAGGTTTCTCCATTACTTGTATCCCGAATATATATCCATTTTATTAAATTATATAGATTGTGTAAACCGTAATCAATATGTTTATACTCGTGAGCCACCGTTTTTGTTAAACCGTTCGGTTCACTCATAACAAAATGCTCATAATTAATTTTGACATCAAAATCAGAACTTAATTTCATATAGTTCTCAATATCTGCTTCCTCAATTTTATATTTCAAAGTATTCAAAAATTCATCTGTAACAGTTCCGTTTGTTACATTATTAACAAGCTCAGCTTCCATATCCGGATTATAACTCCTTATTTTATCTCTGATATTTGTTCTTAACAAATCAATGTCTTTGAGAAGGGAAGCATCTTTTATATTTTTGATTTCATCATTATGCAATCTTGATACTAAAACAGCATCTTCTATTTCTTTATTTTTGTAAGTACCGTCAGCTATTTGCTCCGCTGTTACTGTTCCAACACCCCTTAATTGAAATTTATCTACTCCTAAAAATTGATAAAATTCTTTTTGTACAGTAGTTCTATCAGTAATACCGGCAAAATCCGGACTGCTCATACTGCTCGCTTTCACAATATGCACCTTAACATTAATATCATCTCCGCTGACAGTTGTATAAAGACCGGGAGATGTTTCCTTTATCTTTTGTATTGCAACAGCAAATTTATTTACAGCCGGAGGCTGATCCGCATCATCCAAACCGAAGACATCAACACCCTCTGTATTGAATGTGTTTGTTAGATTAATATCTTGTTCTTCCTGTTTTATATTCAAATCAACTCTTATTTCGGGGCTGTTTTCATCCTTTTTAACGGTTATGTATGATAAATCGTTATTAATAACCGGAGAAAAACTTGTTATGTCATCCTGTTCTGTATCATTATTTGCCTTCCATATAACATCTTCTAATTCACTCCAATTATCCTGTTCATCCTTCTCATACAGAGAAAATTCAATTGTTTCATCGTGTTTGATTTTTGCCTCTCCGTTTTCTTCTACACCAATTCTCTCCATATCTCCGTAATTTTTATCAGGATATCCATCTCTCTTACAGAGGATTTTAAACTTATCTTTATCATCATTAGTTGATGGTCTAAATTTAATAATACCTATATCATATTTTTCGACTTTACCACTTTTATATTTTACTACACATTTTAAGGTAGTACTAACCCCCCGCTAAGCGAAGTTTATAACTTCGATTTTTTATCACAACAGATTGTATCTGTTATCCGTTGAGAATAATTTTCCCCATTGTTTAGACAAATTTTTACAAAACTAATTATTTTTTTCTTTTGAATTGCCTCTGTTATTCTTTACAAATTCGGAATGTGCTAATTAAGGTAAATGAATATATTCGATTATTTAAGGATGTTTATAAAATCGTCATATTTTTGAATTCAATTTATTTCTTATTTTTGTCCGGAATTTTATAAAGAAAATAATTATGAAAGCATACGTATTTCCCGGACAGGGAGCTCAATTTGTCGGAATGGGCAAAGATTTATACGAAACTTCGGAACTTGCAAAAGAACTGTTTGAAAAAGCAAACGACATTCTCGGTTTCAGAAT
>JANTGL010000292.1 GCA_024762915.1 Bacteroidales bacterium
AATTTTTACAAACATAAATTACTTGATTTAAGAAGTGTCGCATACATTGCCGTTCCGATTACAATCGGCTCTGTTCTCGGTGCTCAAATTGCGGTAACTATTGACCAAGAGCTGTTTAAAAAGGTAATCGGTGTTGCCATGCTGATTATATTGTTTTTTATAATATTCAAACCGGAAAAATTTCTGAAAGGAAAATCCGATAAATCGGAAATTAAACATAAAATTTGGCATCTTCTACTCTATTTTTTAATCGGTACTTACGGCGGATTTATCCATGTGGGAGTCGGTATATTTTTATTGATTGCTTTGGTTGCCGTATCGGGCTATGATTTGGTAAGAGCCAACAGTTTAAAGGTTTTTGTTGTTTTCATATACACCCCTTTTGCTTTAGCTGTTTTTATGATAAACGGTGATATTCATTATGCTATGGGATTGTTGGCGGCAATCGGCAATACGGCAGGCGGAATTGTTGCTTCAAAATTTGCGATAAAACACGGGGCGGAACCTTTGCGCCGGTTTTTGATGATTGTGATTATTGTTTTTACGGGGTATCTTTTCGGTGTGTTTCAATATATTCAAAAATTATTTTAAAAGGTTTGTGAAACAGTATTCCATATTAAAAATGGTGCTGTTTTAATTTCTGAATAATAGGATGACTTTTGTTTCCGGAAGAAAAAAGTCGTAAATTCGCAGAAATAAATTTGTTAATCATTTAAAAAATATAAAAATGGCAAAAAAAGCAAAATCACTATTAATTTTAGCAGGTGTAATCGTTGTTATTCTGCTTATGTTCGGCTCGGCAACATTTGTAACATTACAACCGGGTGAAAAAGGTGTAATATTTCGAAAATTCAGCGGCGGCTTAGATAAAAAAAACATTTACAGTGCCGGTTTTCACATGATTGCTCCTTGGAATGACATGATAATATACGATGTAAGGGAACAAAAAGTGGATGAAACCATGGATGTTTTGGATAAAAAAGGGTTACCGATAAATGTTGATGTTTCGGTTCGTTTCTATCCTATTTATGATAAAATCGGCGAATTACACGAAAAATTCGGCGTGAAATATATTGATAAATTGGTTATTCCCGAAGTGCGTTCAACCGTAAGGCAAGTGATGGGACGTTATACGGCTGAAGAAATTTATTCAACTAAGCGATCGGAAGTTGAACAAAAAATTATCAGTGAAACAGAAGCCGTATTAAATAAACCGGAAAATAATATTTTAATGACCACGCTTTTAATTCGTTCGATAAATCTTCCTGCCGATTATAAAAAATCGATTGAAAATAAAGAAATTCAAAAACAAGAAGCACTGGCTTATCAATATAAGTTAGAAAAGGAAGAAGCCGAAGCAAAACGGAAAGTTATTGCAGCTGAGGGAGAAGCGAAAGCAAATAATATTATCAACAGTTCATTAACCGGAAATCTTCTTAAAATGAGAGGAATAGAAGCTACGATTAAACTTTCGGAATCACCGAACAGCAAAACGGTTATTATCGGCAGCGGAAAAGACGGAATGCCTTTAATTTTAGGCGGAGATAAATAGTTTAAAGTTGAAAGGTAAAAGTTAGAAGGTAAAAGGTAAAAGGTAAAAGGTAAAAGGAGAAAGGTAAAAGTTTTTAAACAATCGGTATGAAAGCAAATGCAAAAATAATTTGGTCATATATTTTGAAGTTCAAATATGTCATTGCCGTATTGGTATTTGCCGTGTGGATTACTTTTATCGACCAAACAAATCTTCGTTTTAAATCGAAATTAAAAGAAGATCTTGAATATCTTAAAAATAAAAAAGCATTTTATAAGGAAGAAATTCGTAAAAATGAAACCTATTATAAAGATTTAACAACCAATCCGGATGCAAAAGAGCGTTTGGCTCGTGAAGAATATTATATGCACAAGGATAACGAAGATGTTTTTTTGATTGTTGATGAAGGTAAATAATTTTAATGTTAAATTTATTATCAGACCCTGCGGGTTTTCAAATCCCGCAGGGTCTTTTTATTTTTATATGATTAAGAAGAATAAACATACTCCTGATATAATCAAATTACGAATTAGTTCCGTATAAGTAAATATCTCGTCTTTTAATCCTATTATCAGATAAACGGCAAGTATTAAAACAGATATTATCAAAGACAGAAAACCTGTTTCCAGCATAAATTCTGCTCCTTGACGATTAATAATTGCATATAAAATACCTGTTACTCCTACAGCTTTTCCCCAATTTGAAGATAATAAAAAAATGATTATAATAATTTTATATTTCTTTTTATTTGTTTTGTATTCAACAAAATACATAAAAAAATAGATGACAGATAATAAAAAAAGACTTATAGTTAATAATATTTCAATCTTTAAAAAATATGCGGTAACGGATAAAATTAGTAAAATAATTTCTTCTTTAATTAAATGTTTTTTCAGTTTTGTCGTGAATTTTAAATTCGGTTTATCCGTGAATAACTTATTATCAGAATTATTAGGTTCCATATGCAGATATTTAATAGTGTTCTTTAATTATAAATTTGTATTCTTTATTATTAGTTTTAACTGTCAAAGTATCCGAACCCGGTAATTTTAAAAGTTGACTTCCGGTTTTAACTGTAAGGTCTATATCTGCTTCGCAGGAGGTAAGACATTTATCTGTTAATATTGACATTTTTTTTTCATTTGAGCAGGAAACACTTATTATATTGGGATTTTCTGAGTAAGCTACATAAACACTTTCATATTTATATATAGAGCTTACTTTTGTATCTAAACTGTCTTTAATCAGCAAATTCGGATAATTTTCTTTCATCCATTTTGCATGTTCTATGAATTCCTTGTTTGCTTTTTTTTCATGAATAATAATTGTTATTATCACTATCGATGAAAGAATTCCGCCTAAAATTAATCTGTTTTTCATAATCTTTTTATTTTTACTAAGGATTTTATGTTCTTTTGCAACAAGTACCGGATATTTTTAAACTTTTATTTTCATTTCTCATCTTGAATGTCTTTTTGCTATTTATACGGCTCCCCGAAATACATCAATTCCCAAATTGCCTTCGGACTTGTGTATTCTTCTGTTTTACAGTCGTTTCTATAAATTTTCAGATTTGCCGTTCCGGTCATTCGGTAATATGCCGGATTTAAACCGGAAATTATCACGGCAAGTTTTCGTTTTAATTTACTTGACATTAATGCATCAAAAATTTTTATTGCCATCAAGAAATTTTCCCTATGTAAGGTATATTCATATTTTATATCATCGTTTTCGTATATAAACTTCAATTCTTTACTCACGGGGCGTTCACCGGCTTTCTGCATTTTTCCGTAAGTTCTGAAAAGTTTAACTTTATCACCTTCATCGGCAACGGTTTTGCCGTCTTTTGCCAAACAGTAAACAATTATCGGCTCGCTGTCGTATTCCTTTACGGAAATAAGTTCTGCGGCAATAATTGTGTAAGGTCCGAGTTCCGAACGCGACCAATACCAATGATTGATCACATCCGCCATATTTGCATTTCCGAAGTTGTGGTCGTGGTAGCAAGAACCTTG
>JANTGL010000293.1 GCA_024762915.1 Bacteroidales bacterium
AAAAGTTGACGTAAAAGCCAAACTTGACGATACCGGTGTAGAAGTAACCGCCGAAACGCGATGCATCGGTCAAACCGGTATTGAAATGGAAGCATTAACAGCCGTTTCGGTTTCTTTGTTAACCGTTTACGATATGTGCAAAGCCGTTGACAAAAATATGGTGATAGAAGAAATTACTTTGCTTAAAAAAACGAAGGAAGATATTAGTTGATATTCAAAAGATATTAAAAATTCGTTATTTGCATCTTATAAAAACTGCATAGAAACAGAATTTATTATTAATGAAAAATATTTTGTATCTTTGTAATATACATAAATAAACAATAGCTTAATTATGGAAACAATAACAATCCCTAAAAATGAATATTTCGATTTAATAAATCTTTATTTTAAAATAAAGCAACAAATAAGTGTTATCACCCAATATAAATCAGAAAAAGAATTATTTACGGAATTGTATAATAATAAATTAGAATTATCGGAACAGGCGTACAATGAGGGTAAAATTACAGAGCATGACGACTTAAAAAAAGAAGTTGAACAATGGAAAAAAATGCGAAAATAATTTGGACTGAACCTGCAAAGAATGATCTTAAATATATTTTTGATTTTATTTCCGGATTTTCATATAAAATTGCAGATAAAACAATTGAAAAGATAATTGAAAAAACTGAAATCTTGTTAGTTAAAGGTTTCAAACAAGTAGGACAAAAAGATGAAATAAATCCAAATTACAGACGCTTAATTGAAGGCAATTACAAAATAGTTTATAAAATTAAATCGGATAAAATTATTATTCACGGTGTTTTTGATACTCGTGAACATCCTGATAAATTAGAAAATAGAGATGAAATCATATGATACTATAAAAGAGTTGAGTAATAAACTTACTGAGTGTATTGATAGTGATATAAAGTTAAGACTTGAAAAATATATGAATATGATCCACTCACAGATTTCTAATGATTTTAAAACCATTTTTGGCAGAGAATTAAAATTGAATGGTTTTCATATTTATGTCGCTGATGATACATATAGACAAAGTGCAACTGGCATAATTTTGAATGAAACAATTTCGGATCATCAAGATCTCACAATAAGAGTAGAATGTCTTATCGACCATGGTAGAATTTGGTTGAGCATAAAAGAGAAATCAAAAAATCCAGATTTAAAAGAGATTATAGATAGAATTGAAACAAATTATAATTCAGAAGGATTAGCTGAAATGAAATTAATATATAAAAAGGCTACAACACAAAAATAAACAGCATTAAAACGCTGTTTATTAGAGCCGTTGGCGGTAATAAAAAAATATGAACAGTAATAAGAAAAATATATAAAGTTTCATTAATTAGAGCATCATTAAAACAAATACTAAACTGCTTTTTGAATTCTATACAATATCTAAATCAAATTTATCAAAACAATAATTAAATATTAAATTATGAAAAAAATAACAGTATTCTTATTTTCACTATTTTCTACTTTTGTATTGTTTGCACAAAATGATACAATTCCAAAAGAAGAAACGATAAATATAGAAATATATGATGTTGTTGCTGTATATAAATATCATACAGATTCTCGCGGGAAAACATATCAACATATTTACGAATTAAAAGGAGAAATACTTGCATACGATGAAGGTACAGGGTATATCACTTTTAAAGGGAAAGACGGTAAAATGTATTCCTTTAAAAGTGATGAATATAAATATTTTCAATACGATAAAGAGTTCAAAAAAAAGGTTAAAAATAAAATACTGAAACCAAGAAAAGATTCAGGTTTAGTATATAGTGCAGGTTTGAGTACTGCATATTTGGGCATTAAAGAAAATTTCACTTCTGATAATTACTATTTAAGGGGTTTTGGCTCAATAGCAGATATTCCTGTGAATTTAAAAATCGGTCTAAGCAAATATATCAACAAGCAAAGTATTGTGGGACTAACTGCAGAATTTGCATTATTATCATTTAATAAATCTTATTTTAATTTAGGTGCTAGGTATCAATACATGTATAATACCGGAAAAAATGCTGCTTTCTATTTCCCGGCAGAATTAAAATTCAGCAATTATAAGTTTGACGCACAATATGAAATTAATGATACAACTTTTATTGATAATATGAATTGGGAGTATCCGACCACAATAGATCCTGAGGTATCTTTAAATTCTGCTGAACTAAATGTTGGACAAGGTATTTCCTTTGCAATGAAAAATAAAAAGTCAGTATCGTTAGAGCTTATGTTTGTAAAACAATTTGTGCTGTCTCAAAAGTTTACAAACAATGAAAATGACATGCCAAATACCGGATATATAGTGAACGGTCTTAAATTGTATATATTCATTAATTTTTAATAGTTGATGGGATAACAACTTTAAAATTGAGCATTAATAATTTTACTGATATATGAAGATTAACTAATGGCAATAAATATATAAACCCCATTAAAACAGGGGTTTATAAGAGTCGTTAGCATTCTTATCCAATCTCCAATATCGGTTTTCCCTTTTTAACATCATTAACTCTGCAATGCAATTTTTTCGGTATTTTTTCGCCTGAAATAATACTGTCGGGAGTTTCAAATTGAAGATCATCACCGAAAATATCTTTTACGATAATCGTATAATTACCGGTAATTTTGCCTTTAAAATCTTTCGTTTGTCGCACAAATTCAAAATCGTATTTTCTGCCGATTTTATAATACGGATGTTCGGGTTCCAAAACACGGTAACCCGTTGATGCATATTTAATAACACGGCATTTCACGGTTTTTCCGACTTTTAAGTTATGATGCGGATAAAAATCCGAACGCAATAAATGTTTTTTGCTTTTTTTATCGGATAAAATGTAATAATCGAAATTATCGGCTAATGTCTTAATTGCTTCAATTTTGAATTTGTAAAATACGCCCGGTTTCATAATTTCCGAAGTCGTGTCGTTAACAATACTCAAATATATCTTTCCTTTTTTAATGCGTTCTATTTTATACAAAACGTTTTCACCTTTTTTTCGGTTTTCTTCATCCGGATTTTCGGTAATACAAACTGCCGTATTTCCGGTTTTGTCTTCTGAGAAAATATGGAAAACAGTTTCTTTTAAACGATTTTCAGTCTTTTCGATTTTGTCGATTGTAAATTCGCAAATATCGTTTTCTTTATAAACAGGATGTTGCGGTTCGAGAAAAACTTTTCCGCTGCAATTAATATGGTCGATGCGGCAAATAATTTCATTACCGATTTTAAAATTATAATGTTTGTAACAGTTTGCTTCCAGTAATTGTTTTTGCCCCGATGTGTCTTCCAAAACATAATATTCCTCGCTTTCAAGTTCAATTAATTTCTTAATTGTAAACGGAACATGCGCACCTTCTTTGTATAATGACATTGGTGATTGTATTTGAATAACAGCACAAATTTAAGCGCTTTAATTCATTTTATAAAATTGTTAACTTGCTTATTGAATGATATTTTCACGTTCTAAATTATTTAAAATTGTTTTAAACATTTCAATTAACTCAAT
>JANTGL010000294.1 GCA_024762915.1 Bacteroidales bacterium
GCTTTATTTTTATCTATGATACCGACACCCTTTGCTCTTTTTTGAAAAATTGAATTTTCAAACATCAACTTATCATATTCATCAACTCTTTTTTCAAGATAATCCATCGTTCGAAGTGCCTTTTCTTTAAAACCTTTCGGCAAATCTCTTCTGACACCGCCCGGCCAAATATACATATGATAAACACGTCCGCCGGTTAAATCTTCAAATAAATCCAAAATATAATTTCGATCACCGACACTCCATTGACCCATCGTTAACAAACCTGCAGAACCGGATTGTCCTCCGTACCAAAGAAGATAAGTTGCAATACGTGCCAGTTCTAATGTCATAACACGAATATATTTAGCTCTTTCGGGAACTTCTCGTCCTTCAATTTCTTCAACGGCACGTGAATAATTTTCTTCATTCGGATCCGGTTCAGGAACACAAATTCGGCAAACAATCGTAAAACTTTGCAACCAATTACGACGTTCCATCAATTTTTCAAAACCTCTGTGAAGGTATCCTACATGTGTTTCGGCTTTAACAATTGTATCACCTTCCACTTGTAATTTTACCATCATATTTCCGGTAATTCCCGGATGCTGCGGTCCGATATATAAAGTTGTTGATTTTTCTCGCATTATGATTAATTCTTTGTTATACTTAACTATATTTTATACTGTCAAAACTTAATCTCTTGAATATTTTTTTGCAAAATCCGGCAATTCTTCATCCGTTCTTTCTTGAACGTATTCTCTGACATCTTTTGCATCTTCTCTGCCGGGTCTGTAGAAATATGTTTTCTCTACAAATTTCGCTGTATCAAAATCGCGTCTCATCGGAGGCATGTGTTCCCAATCTTCAAGTATAAATTCTTCTCTGCCTATTAAACCTTCAAACTGAATACCGAACATTTCACGAATTTCCCTTTCGTAGGTATTTGCTTGTCTCCAAATAAAATCAATATTAGGAAGCGTTCCGTTATCTCTGGGAACTCTTGTTTTAACAAAGAAATTTATCTTTTCTTCGGGATGCCATAAGATATAGACAACTTCAAATTCGCCGTCTTCAATCCAATCGACACAAGACATATGAGTAAATGCCGTGTAACCGCTGTTATCTTTTGCATAAAGTAAAACCGGTATTATTTCTTTCGGTTCAACTTTAACTTCTACTCTTTTTTCTCTGCGAATTTTACTTTCTTTAAGAATAAACTTCTTCTCTAAAAGATCTAAAAGTTTTTGTTCGTTATGTAATTTATTTTCAGACATAATATTTATATTATGATATATTTTTACCAATTAAAATCAGGCATTACCCAATTTGTAATGACTTTCTTTTGATTTTCTTTATAATAATCAAGATTCTTCTTGTATTTATCCCAACCGTCAGCTTTCCCCGCTTGTATTTGTTTTTGTAATTTTACAAATCCTGCAATAACAGCTTCGGGACGAGGCATGCAACCGTTTATATAAACATCAACAGGTAGATATTTATCCAATACATTGATTGTATTATAACTGTCCCAATACATTCCCCCGTTAATGGTACAAGAACCGAAACCGATAACATATTTAGGGTCTTGCATTTGTTCGTACACTTTGATAACTCTTTTTAATGACTTGGTAGCTAAATAACCGGTAATAAGCAAAACATCTGCCTGACGCGGTGTGGCTGCTCCTCGGATACCGAAACGTTCGGCATCATAACGAGACGTCATGGTCGGCGGAATTTCAATGGCTCCGCAACCGGTACCGTATGCTAAAACAAACAATGAATGTTTTCGTGCATAATTTTGTATGATATCAACTATCTTTTGTGATTCTTTATCGTTATACATTTTTTCTTCTGAATAATTTATAAAAAAAATTAAAAAGCTGCAACTAATAATGCAATAAATCCGAAAAATGCAGGCCAACCCCAAAAATAACGGACGGATTGTTCTGTTCTGAAACGTGCACTAACAGCACCCCATAATACCGGATACATATATAATGCAAATGTTTTAATTACTAATTCGATCAAATTTGAAGCTCCGCCCATAAATAAATCAACATATAAAGTTAATTTTACAAAAGCGAAAATAGAACCGCTGGTCATCATGGTTGAAAGATATTTTCCGCCGAATTCCGAAACAGGACCGGATGCTAATTCTTGCGGTGCTCCTACAATATCAAAAGGCGAATATCGGAACATTCCCGGCATTGCCAATAAAGCAGCAATAAAAGCAAAGGGTGAGGAAAACATCATCCAAGTTCCGCTTTGACTTTGGATGTCTAATAATCCGGTAACTGAAGTTGTTTTATATTGTATCATCAAAGCAACCAACGCCATAACCCACGGAATTTCAAATCCGACCATTTGCGTCAAACCTCTGCTTACCCCTATTGCAGAATTAGGATTTCCGGTAGCTCCTGCACCGAGTGCCATCCCCAGAGAACCAAATACCATTATATAAAGAAGGAATATTAAATCACCGCTGAAATTGAGATTTGAAAAGAATAAACCGTCTTTCAAAATCGGGATAAACATTAAAGTCGTCACAGACATTGTAATCATCCATAAAGGCGCTAAATGATGCATTACACCGTAACGAACGGATGTTTTCTTAAATAATAATTTTAATACATCAAGAAAATTCTGCCAAACAGGCGGGCCTACACGATTTTGAATTCGTGCTATAATTTTTCTGCTGAATCCGCCGTAGAACATTCCGACAACAAAAGCTAAAACCGTTGTCAAAATTGCTCCGAGTATTTTATATCCTATTCCTTCCATTTCTCTTTATTATGGATTTTTTTATATTATAAATTAATAACCGAAAATTGATTTGCTGAAAATAAGTAATATAACTAAGAACGTAATTACATAAATTGCATAAGTTTGTCCGTTCCCGGTATAAATTCGGCGCATGAAATCAAATAATGCTTCAAGACCTTTCCCGAATTCGTCATAATATTTATTTATTTTCCATTTTAAAATCGGTTGCAAAACACGTTCAAAAGGTTTGTAATAATCCTTAGCATAAGTCATATTATCTTCCGGTTTTATCATTTCACCGGAAATACTGATATCTTTTGTATTAATTTTTGTAGAATGTTTATACCCTCTCCAAGTAAGAAAAATTAAGAAAGATACAAATACAACTACTATAGCAAGAAATATATGTTGTAAATTAACACTGTCTCCCCAAGCATTTGTTAATAAAGACATTTGCCAATTAACATCATGAAAACCGAGATTAGTCATTCCTTCGGCAATGTATTTTAATACGATACCCGGATATGCTCCCGTTACCATTAAAAATAATGATAATAAAATCATCGGGACCACCATCAGCGGAGAAGCTTCTTTTACATGGTCAAATTCAGGTTCTTGTTGTCCTAGAAATAAACCGAATAAAAACTTGTAACAATATAAAAATGCTGCCGTTGATGATAAGAAAATCATAATAACCATTAAGAAATTTCCGTTATTAATCATTGATTCGTACAACA
>JANTGL010000295.1 GCA_024762915.1 Bacteroidales bacterium
CCCTATATGCCGTTTCATCACTTGATGTTTGAGAAATTGAAAACCGATGCTGTTGTTTTGACAAGCGGAAACATCAGCGACGAACCGATTATCACAAGCAATGAAAAAGCTCTGAAAACCTTTGAGGATAAAGTCGATGCCGTCATCACTTACAACCGCAAAATTCATAATCGCACCGATGACAGTGTCGGTATTGTGATGAATAAAAAACTCCGCTTGCTGCGTCGTTCGAGAGGGTTTGCCCCCTCGCCCGTTCTTACCGATTTTAATACCGAAGGTATTTTTGCCGGCGGCAGCGAATTCGTCAATTGCTTTTGCATCGGAAAAGGAAATCAGGCATTGATGAGCCAGCACATCGGCGATTTAAAAAATTTTGAAACGCTTGACTTTTACAAAGAAAGTTACGAATTGTATAAATGCTTATTCCGATTTAAGCCGAAAATTATCGTGAGAGATTTGCATCCCGATTATCTTTCGAGCAAGTTTGCCGACGAATTGCATAAAAAATTTCCGGAAAGTAAACTCGTAAAAGTACAGCATCATCACGCCCATATCGTTTCGTGTATGGCGGAACACGGATTGAACGAAAAAGTTATCGGCATTACTTTTGACGGTGTCGGTTTGGGCGACGACGGCAATATTTGGGGCGGCGAATTTTTTATTAACGATTTTAAAACGTATGAACGTTTTACGCATTTCGAATACATAAAAGTTGCCGGAGGCGATGCCGTTTCCAAAGAACCGCGACGTTCCGCCATTTCGTATTTGCATCATTATTTCGGTGAAGAAATTTTTGAACGTATTCCGGGTTTTACAGAAAATGCGGGTAAAGGATTTTTGAAAACCTACCTGCAAGTTCTGAAAACAAATTTTAATACCTACGAAATATCAAGTGCCGGCAGATTGTTTGATGCCGTTTCATCATTGCTCAACATTGTTCAAATTGCCGGCTACCACGCCGAAGCACCGATGCGACTTGAAAGCATTGCAGCGGAAAACATTACCGAAAGTTATAATTTTGAAATCAAAAATTTTATTTCTTTCAGAAAAACATTTGAAGGCATAATTAAAGATTTAAAATCAAAAATTCCGATTTCCGAAATATCGGCAAAATTTCATAACACTCTTGCGGAAATTATTTTGCAAACAGCACAAAAGATGAAACAAAAAACAGGCATTAAAAAAGTTGTTTTATCCGGCGGAACCTTTCAAAATAAATATTTGCTTGAAAAATCGGAAATTTTACTGCGCAAACACAATTTTAAAGTCTTTTCTCACGAAAAAATCCCTTCAAATGACGGCGGCATTGCTTTGGGACAGTTGATTGTCGGGGCATGTCACTAAAGGTTCAAATAAGCAACGTGCGGAAAAAATACCGAAAATCTATCGGTTTGCTTACAGCACAAATTTTTACGATCGGGCAAATTCCCTTTATCCTTGCGGATTGCTGCACTATCGCATGTTGTTTATTTATTTGTTGGCAATTAATTTTCTTTTAATTACTTATCAATAAAGAGTTTTCTTACTCTATGATAATAAGTATCTTTAAGATTTCCACTATTCCAGTAATGCAGTTGAAATGGAGCATATTCCCTACCAGTATTTATAACTTCATAATAATTTCCATGATTTGAATAAAATCCATCTTGTAAATATAATTCTGTTAGTCTTTGAATAAATTTGCTTATTTGTATTTCATCTTGCAAATTCAAGATTTTCACCGTGTCAAGTTTAATAATTCTACCTTTATCATAGAACCCAGGAGTACTGTAATTTTCCAATACATAGTCACATGAAATGCTGTCCATTATAAATCTGGCATAAATACTGTCTTTCTTATTTCTTTGGATATAAATATATTCCTTGTGCCCCCCAAACTCGCCACAGTCTGCAATTGAAATAGTTATTTTGAGAGTATCTACTCTATTGACAATATTTAATGGACTGTCATTTGGTTCAAATAAGTTTACAGTATTAGTATCATTATTGGTTTTGTCAATAGTCTCATTAATGGTATTGTCATCAGTCTTGCAGCTAATATTAACTAAAAATAAACAGAGAAATAATATTGATATATTGATTGTTTTAGACACTTAATTTTATTCTATTTGTTGCTAACATCTGTTTTAAAGTAACCATCCGTTTTAACGGTTAATTCTTTTACAAATATAAAAAATTAAAAGCTGAATTTTACTTCGTCAATAAAATATTTTTTGATGACCTTTAAAACAAGACCTTTCAGGTTTTGAAAACCTGAAAGGTCTTTATATTTTCGTAACACCTTGCAAACTATAATGATTTTTAAATTTTATTTATCTAAAAATATGTTTTCACACTACTTATTTAGCTCATAAATATAATAAATTCAGCTCAATATTCCGCATTTTTGAGCCGTATTTTTCTTTCAAGTGAGCTGAATAATTTGAAGAAACGGAAATATTCCTTTCTGACAGTTAATACATTTTACAAATATAAAAAACAGAAGTCGAATTTATATTTATAATTATCGTGACAGGTTGCAACGTGCCGTGATTTTAAATAAGTCTTTTCACACGAAAAAATCCCCTCAAATGACGGCGGTATTGCTTTGGGGCAGTTGGTTATAGGGAAAAAAATTAGAGAACAAATGTAGCGTTATGTGTTCCCTCCTTTTACCGTAAATCCCCGGCAAACTAAAATTAAAGATAACAAAATTGTCAGAACATAACCCCACACATAGAATAATACTTGCCGTAGCTCCTTTTAATCCACTCTTATATCTCCGTGTCCCTTTAATTCACAACTATCTCCATAAATTTTATAATAAACTCTTACCATTTTATTATTTACATTCATATCTTGAAAATTTATTGCGATTTCTGAACGAGCAGAGTCATCAGATATGAGAACTTTATAATCACTATCAACAATTCTAAATGCAACTCTTTTATTCTCGGGAACTGAAAAATGAAGAGTCCCAAAATCACTGCAAGGATTTGGATAAGCTATCAATACATATTCTTCATTGTCAGTATTACATATATTATCAAAAGTTTCGGAAAATAATGAATTTTCAGTTTTATTCCAGTTTTCATTTAAATTCCAATCTGTCTCGTCAATGGAAATTATATCACCAAACTCATTTGTTTCTGTTATTCCGTTGAATAAACTATTTTTTATGTCTTTTTTGCATGAATTTGCAAATGTTAATATTAGTAATCCAATAATTACAATTTTCTTCATTTTTCTTTAAGTTTATTATATTTAGTTAACCGTCTTTCGCCTAAAATTGGCTATAACATTTTTATCATCATTTTGCCCCTTGATAATAAAAAAGATAAGAATAAGGATTATCAAAATTCTCTTTATCTAAAATGAATTTTATTTTATCTGTATCTATCATAGTTGCTGTTTCTTTTAAGCATGCGCCCATCATATATATGAGTAACTATCTGTTTTTAACGTTTAATTCCTATTACAAATATAAAAAATTAAAACCGA
>JANTGL010000296.1 GCA_024762915.1 Bacteroidales bacterium
GGTATTAATTATAAAATATTAATTGAAGATGTTTCAAAATTCTATGCAGAAAGATATGCTGCTTCGGTTAAGATAAATAACAATTCTTTAAAAGGAATAAATTATGTAACGCCTGTCCATTTCAATTACGGTTCGATGGGCGGTTTTTTAACCTTGGATGAAGTTATGGCAGAGTTGGATGAAATGACAAGTTTATATCCGAATTTAATCACGGCTAAATTTACAATCGGGAATACGCAAACAATTGAAGGCAAAGATGTTTATGCAATAAAAATTTCCGATAATCCGAATGTTAATGAAGACGAACCGGAGGTTTTATATACTTCTTTAATTCATGCAAGAGAACCTGAATCGATGCAACAGTTGATTTGGTATATGTGGTATTTGCTGGAAAATTACGGTACTGATGATGAAATAACATATCTTGTTGATAATTTACAGATGTATTTTATTCCTGTCGTAAATCCTGACGGTTACGAATATAATCATACGACCAACCCTAACGGCGGCGGTATGTGGCGTAAAAATAAGAGAGATAATGATAATAACGGAACGTTCAGTGAATACAGCGACGGAGTTGATTTAAACAGAAATTTCGGATTTCAATGGGGTTATGATAACAGCGGCTCTTCCCCTGATCCTTCAAGTAATACTTACAGAGGAACAGCAGCTTTTTCGGAACCCGAAACTCAAATTATAAGAGATTTTACAAATGAACATGAGTTTTTATTGGCTCATAATCATCATACATACAGCGGTTTAATAATTATTCCATGGGGTTATGAAACAATTCATACACCGGATGATGATTTTTTAAGAACTTCTGCAAATTTAATGGCTTCAGAAAACGGATATACAGTCGGACAGGGATGGGAAATATTATATACCGTAAACGGAGATTCAAATGATTGGATGTATGGTGAGCAAACATCAAAACCTAAAATTATGGCCTACACCCAAGAAACCGGTGAAAGTTTTTGGCCGTCACAAAGTGAAATTATTCCTTTATGTGAAGACAGTTATTTATCAAATTTGTATTTAGCTCGTTTTGCAACGCCTTATGCCGAATTAACGGATAATTCTCCTGCTTATGTTTCACGAACGGGATATTTAAAATTTAATCTTAAAAGAATGGGATTATCCGGTAACGGAAATTACACGGTAACAATAACTCCTGATAATACAGTTTTTCAATCTTTGGGAAACCCCGGAAATATTTTATTATCCGAAGTATTGAATGAACATTCGGATTCAATTGCATACACTTTAAGTAATGATATTCAATATGGTGATGAATTCATTTATACAGTAACGGTTTCAACTGACAGCTATTCTTTAAGCAGAAATTTTACGAAATCATATTATGAAACTGAAATAATTATTGAAGATAACGGTGATGATCTCGGAAATTGGACATCTTCACAATGGTCAGTAACAAATGAAAGTTATCATTCGGCAGAACATTCAATTACGGATTCTCAAGGCGGTAACTATTCAGATAATACAAATAGTTCAATTACTTTAACAAACGGATTAGATCTCACGGGTTTAAATAATCCGCAACTGTCATTTTGGGCAAAATGGAATATTGAAAATAATTGGGATTATGTTCAGTTCTTAATTTCAACAGATAACGGCTCAACATGGTCACCTCTTGAAACGACTCATACGAACACCGGAACGGGAAGTTTTCAGCCGAACGGTGAACCGCTCTATGACGGAAGTAATAATTGGTCAGAAGAAACAGTTGATTTAACTTCTTATGTAGGGCAAACCGTAAAATTCAGATTTGAATTACACAGCGACGGTTCGGTAACATACGACGGCTTTTATTTTGATGACTTTAAAATTATTGTTGTTTCTGATGCATTGACGGCAACCGTTTCTGCTGAAGCAGGATGCGGAAGTAACTCCGGGAAAGTAACCGTATATTCAACTCAAAGCGGAAATCAAACATTTTATTTAAGAGATGATGCCGGAAATCCGATTGATGATTGGATCGGAGATGCAAGTTTTTATATTTTTGAAAACCTTTCTGACGGATCTTACAGAGGTCAAGTTGAAAAAGACGGTACGATGTCATCATTATCAGATTCCGTTGTTCTGAATAATGTTACGGCTGTTCCGGAAGCACCGACTTCAGTTTCAGCAAATGCAACAAATGTATGTTCGGGTTCAAACATCACGCTTTCATATACCGGAGGTTCCGGTGACAGTTTTGCATGGTACACCGGCTCTTGCGGCGGAACATTAATCGGAAACGGAAATGATTTATCTGTAATTGTTAATACCGAAACAACGTATTACGGTCGTTGGGAAAATGTTTGCGGAGTATCGGATTGTGAACAAGTTACTGTATCTGTTTTACCTGAAACACAAATAATTTCTCAACCGCAGGATGTAAATGCAACAGCAGGTGATAATGTCAGCTTTTCGGTAACTGCTGAAGGTGATAATGTATCTTACCAATGGCAAAAAGATAATACGGATATTTCCGGAGCAACGGATGCAGCTTATACAATAAATAATGTACAGGTTTCGGATGCAGGTAATTATCATGTTGTTATAAACGGAACTTGCGGAAGTATTACTTCAAATACTGCTGTTTTAGATGTCAGTTCTTCAATTATAAATGACACGGAAAGCAAAGTTTTAATATTTCCTAATCCTTCCGGCGGAAATTTCAAAATAATTTTTTCTAATAAAATTAGTAAAGGAAAAATAAAAGTGATGAATATTACCGGTAAAACAATTTATTCCAATTCCGTAAAAAATGTAAGTTTTTTTGAAGTAAAATTAACTGTATCAACAGGATTATATTTTCTTGAAATTGTAACTGACACGGAAAAAATCCTTAAAAAAATAATTATTGAATAATTAAATAAAAAAGAGTTGTTTAAACAACTCTTTTTTATAAATGTTTATCAATTAAATCCGATATTTTTAATTTGTCGGTTTTTATGAAGTTTATTTCGGCTTTTTCCAAATCGCGTTTCATATGTTTACTGACTCTTGTAAGGTGCAGAATATCAACATCTTTTAGAATGTTTGTTATTTCTTTATGAGAATGATTGTGTTCGTTTTCATCTTCATGATGTTCGTATTTGTTTTCAAAATATTCGATATTAACAATTTTATTTTCCGATAATTCGTAAATCACAAATTCTTTTTCTCTGCCGGTGCGTTCGGCTAAAGTTTTTCTGTCATTTGTTGCAAATGCTATTTTCATTTAATATATTAAGTTTTCCTTACAAATTTACCTTTTTACTTCCAATATTTCCATATTTTTAATATCTTTTTTGTCAATTTCAAATCTTACGGCAGTTCGAACTTTATGAAAACCCGATTTTCCGTATGCACCCGGATTTATATGTAAGCAATTAATTTTGTCATCATAAATAATTTTTAAAATATGCGAATGTCCGCTGATAAATAAATCAGGCGGATTATTATAAATTTCAGGTTTTACTTTTC
>JANTGL010000297.1 GCA_024762915.1 Bacteroidales bacterium
GGTTTGCCCGGAAGAGCCGTAAATAACGATTTCTTAAAATCCGTTGAAAGAGGAGAAAAGAAGCCCGTAAAATGTGATTGGCAATGTTTAAAAACTTGTAAATATAAAGAAGTTTCGTATTGTATTGCCGAAGCTTTATTTAATGCGGCACAGGGAAATCTGGATAAAGGATTTGCTTTTGCCGGAAGCAATGCTTACAAAGCGGATAAAATTCAAAGCGTTAAAGACGTTTTTGATGAATTGATTGCCGGATATTTGCATACTAAACTGGCAAAAAGACAGAAAGTTCGCCTAAAAGTTCCGGCTTAAAAAAAATATATTGATTGTGTCACTATGTTATGTATCAAATCGTTAAATATAAATATAGTTTTGTAACTTAAAAAAGTTAAACTATGGCCATTTAATCCTAAGACTTGCAGATTTGAGGAATGTTTTTAACTTGCAGACATAAAAAATGATGCAAGATAATCCCGAAAAATATTACGATGTTATAATTATCGGCGGCGGTATCAGCGGTTTAACATCGGCGGCTTTATTGGGAAAATTCGGAATTTCGGCATGTGTGTTTGAAATGAGTGAAAATCCCGGCGGCTATTTGGCGGGTTTTAATCGTAAAGGATTTAAATTTGATACGGCAATACATTGGTTAAATGATTGCGGTACAAAAGGTTTTGTTAGTAAAATATTCAGAATTATTGACAATGATTTTCCGAAAGCAGAAACACAGCACAATATTCGTCGATTTATTAATGAAAAATCAAATTATCTTTTTACTTCAAACCCCGAAAAATTAAAAGCGCAATTACTAACTGAATTTCCCGATGAAAAAAAAGGAATTATCAAATTTTTCAGAGATGCAAAACGAATTTCGGCATCTTTTAATGATTTTGTAAACTTGGGACGATCAATTGAAACAAGAAATCTTTTCGGAAAAATGTTTTACGGATTAAAAATGTTGAAATTTGCATTTCCCTTTTTTCCGCATTTAAAATATTCCGGCAATGAAGGTGTTTCAAAGGGTTTAAAAAAATATTTTAAAACCCGTGAATTGCAAAATTTATTCGGCGCTGAACCGGATTTATTATCTTGCTTGGTTCCGGTTGCATGGGCGTATTCAAAGAATTTTCAGAAAACGCCGCAGGGCGGAAGTCGTGCCTATCCTTTATGGTTGATGAAAGAAGCCCGAAAGAAGGGCAGCGATGTTTTTTTAAATTCAAAAGTTACTGAACTTATTGTTGAAAATAAAACGGCTGTCGGAGTTAAAGTTCAGAATAAGAACGGTTTATCTGAAATTAAAAGTAAATATATTGTAGCTGCCTGTGATGCCGAAACATTATTTAATAAGATGCTTCCGGAAAATATGATTTCTGAAAAAAAGAAGCGAAAATTGGAAAATGCCGAATTGTATTCATCGGCTGTTACTGTTTCCGTTGCCCTTGATTGTCCGTCGGAAGAATTGGGTTTCGGTGAAGAAAATATTTTTTTATTTGATGCTTCTGTCAGTCGTGAAGATTTAAGTTGCGGTGATCCGCATAAAAGCGGAATGCACGTTGCGGCACCTTCCGTTAAAGATAAAACATTGGCACCGAAAGGGCAGGGGACTTTAACAATTTTCATTCCGGCAAAAATTGAAGATAATAATTATTGGAACTGCAAAAAAGATGAAAAAGGTGATTTTGTCAGAAGTGATGACTATAAAAAATTAAAAACCGAATATGCCGAAATTTTAATTACCCGTGTGGCGGAAAAAATAAATCCTGAAATTAAGAAACATATTATCTTTTATGATGTTGCAACACCGATAACATACTTGCGATATACCGGAAATAAAAACGGAACGATGATGGGGCAAAGACCCGGGAAAGAAAATATAATGAATAAAGTTGCATCCTACAAAACACCGGTGAAAAATTTATTATTAAGCGGACATTGGGCAGATATGGGCGGCGGCGTACTGATTGCGGTTAAATCTGCAATGAACACAAGTTTAATGATTTTGAAAAAAGAAAATCCGAAGCAATTAAAAAAACTTGCAAAATATCTTGACGGTAAAATCGGAATTGATGATTTAATTTTATGAAAAAAAATTAAAACGGAGAGTCCGGTTCTTTTGCCATTTCGTTTAAAATAATTCTGTCGGTAATACCGGGAAAATTTCGATGTAACCAAACAGCAAGTTTCCCTTGACTTGTTAGAATTAAATCGCGTTCTCTTTTATGTACAGCTTTTGCAATAATTTGAGCAACTCTTTCGGAAGACATCATTTTTTCTTCTTCTCTCGGTGTTTCCCCTTGTGCTATACCATTTTTATTAAGTGCCGTATTTCTGATATTTGAATTTGTAAAACCGGGATGAACAACTAATACATTTAATCCTTTTCTGTAATTCTCTAATCGTAAGGTGTTTAAGAAACCGTCCATGGCATGTTTTGATGCGGCATAACCGGTTCTCCCGGGCAATGGTGTTAATCCGGTAATTGATGAGATTCCGATTACCGTTCCTTTTTGCTTTAACAGATAGGGCAAAGCAAATTTGGTACAATAAACGGCACCGTAAAAATTTGTATCCATCAATTCTTTAATGACGGATAAATCCAAATCTTCAAATGTAGCTCTCATTGAAATACCGGCATTGTTAATTAAGATGTCAAACTTTTTATATTTTTTTATTGTTTTATCAATTAAATTTTTGCAATCGTCTATTTTTCTGACATCTGTTTTTATTGAATATGCCTCTCCGCCTAATTTTATAATTTCAGTTTCAACTTTTTTTAAATTGCTTTCGGTTCGTGCGGCAAGAACGACTTTTGCTCCCTGACGAGCAAATTCAAAGGCACATGCTTCGCCGATACCTGATGAAGCTCCGGTAATAATAATTATTTTATTTTTAAATTTATCCGTCCCTTTAATCAGTTTTTCTCCTTTTTTAATTTTCGGTAATTTAAGCTTATATTTTTTTAAGATCTCCGGATTTATTAAATCGATATTAAATAATCGTGTTATTTTATTCTTCATGATTATAATTTTTTAATAAAACAGCGTGCTTTTTTATGTTGTCTGTGCTCAAATCGACTCCAAAGTTGTTTTACTTTATTGTTTTCTTCCAATTCTCTCGTCGTTTCTAAATTTGTAATCCCTCTTTTTTTAAAAGTCTGAAATAAGTCATTAAAAATGACGGCATGAATTCCTTTATTTTGAAATTCTTTTTTTACGGCAATTAATAAAGAGTCAACCGTATCATTTTTTCGTAAGGCATAAAATATTCTTAAAATACCGAAAGGATAAAGTTTACCTTTCGATTTTTGTACTGCTTTTGCAAGAGAAGGGATGGTAATTCCGAAAGCAATAAGTTCATTTGTTTCGTTTAAAATAATTGAAACATATTCAGGATTAAGCAAGACGATAAATTCCTTTTTTAATTCTGCAATTTG
>JANTGL010000298.1 GCA_024762915.1 Bacteroidales bacterium
GTATAACTTTGTATTATAATCTAATATTATAATTTTAATAAAATGAAAAAAATACTTTCAATCTTCGCAGTTTTATTATTCACATTCGGATTATTATTAACATCCTGCAATACAAGCGGCAGAGTATGCCCGGCATATCCGCCGTCTGTCTATCAAGGTGATGCAGGACAACAAAATATCAATCAGGACATTATTCATTTAAATGAAAATTCTGATTTATAATTTTTGAATTTAAAGAATAAAAACGGAGTTTGTAATTTTTTTACAAACTTTGTTTGTTTATGGCTGTATGAAGACTTTAATTTCCTTAATATTATTTCTTTTTATAAGTATCTCGTTATTTTCACAAGGTGAAATTGATTCGGAACATAAAATCTTATTTCGGAATGAAAAAAGTTATGGTATCAACTTAAATTCAAACGGGTACGGATTTGGTTATCGTTACGGGAAACGTATTAATATTCATCGCAAATGGTTATTTGAAGGCAATTTTAATATTGTTAAACACGAAAAAGAAAAAAAAATTACTAACCCTTACAGTCTTGATTTTTTTCGATTTGTTTACGGCAAAACAAATTCTGTATTTAACATTCAATTAGGAACCGGAATGCATCATGAATTATTTAAAAAATTTGACAGAAACAGTGTTTCCGTTCGATGGTTTTATACCGGTGGTCTTACCGTTTCATTCCTAAAACCTATTTATTATTTCATTTATGACGAGATTACAAAAGAACCCGAATGGAAAACTTTTGTACAAAATACGCCTTGGTGGTATATCTACGGTAAAAAATCTTATTTTTACCATCTTAATGAAATGAAACTAGTTCCGGGTGTTTATGCAAAAACAGGTTTCAATTTTGAATTCAGCAAAACGGATAAAAAATTAAATATGGTTGAAGTCGGTTTTATTTTTGAAGCATATCCGAAACCAATAAAAATTATGGAAACAGAAAAGAATCTTCAATTCTTCCCGATACTGTATTTAAGTTATCGTTTCGGGAAAGTTGAAAGCGGATACTACCTGAAAGAACAAGATGAAGGTGTTTCAACTTCTCAAAACAATTAAATATTTGAATTCTTATTTCTTCGGCTTCATACTCAATTTATCTTTGCATACGGAAATAATCTCTTCTTTATTCATCATTTGTTTTCTGAATTTTCCGTTATTATACATTTCTGCTTGATCGGAATAATGCTTACTCATAAAAACACCCGATTGCCCGGTCGGTATAATGCTGACAGAATTTTCAATATCGGAAAAATCAATAATAATTCGCATTGAAGGTCCTGATTTTGCATGATAATTACCGTCTTTGCTTAAATTGAAATTTATATTATTAAGAACCTGTCTTCCGCCCCAAATTCCGAAGGGTCCGACATTAAATATTTTTGCGAGTAATGGAGACGACCCTCCTATAAAATGCTTATATTCAACTGTATGAACATCGCCCCATTTGAAATCATCAAAGTTAGTTCCTTGTTCTTTTTCAAGACAAACAACAGCAGAATCAAAAGCCGTAGTAAAAATATCTTTTCGAGTTTCTTTAATGTTTTTTGTTGCAATATTATCCCACCAAACAGAGGCATCATTATTAATAAATAAAGGAATTGAACGGGCCGGAGTATGCCCGTGAGTCATAAATTCAAAATCTTCTTTGCCGAGTTCGTCTTGCATGGCAAATTCTAAAATTTTCCGTAATAATCTGTAATATATTACAGGTGCAGCAGCATCTTTTTGATGATTTCCGTCCCATTTTTTTAAAATATCAAATGCTTTTTGATGATTATCAGATTTAGCAAGTTCAGTTTCATCGATTTGAGACAGAATTTCGGAAACAATTTGAGGTGCTTTTACGGAAGTTACATCAGTACTGATTTTTTTAATTTTTTCGACTGTCCAATTTTCATCCGAACTGAGAAGTTGCAAAATGCGTTTTGCTCGGTCTTCCGGAGCATAATAACCCGGATATAAAATTCCGTTTACGGAATCCGGCTGATTATTTGCAGAATAAATCATTCCTGACGGCGGATTTATAGTTTGCGGATTATCTTTAAAATCATAATAACCGACAGGTGCATTTTGTCTTGGTTCAATTCGGTCAGTTCTTACGGAATCATTATATTTTAATAACGAAGCTGATGCCCAATAAGCAATATTCCCGAATTTATCGCCGTACATCACATTTAAACCGGGCGCAGCAATTAATTTAACAGAATTTTCGGCATCTTTAACGGAATGCATATTATTTAAACCGTAAAATGCTTGAATAACGGTAGTCGGTTGATGAGTATAAGTCCAAAATACTGAAATCGCTTGTTTATTTTTCAATCCTTTTGTAACATCATTTACAATCGGTCCCCTTTCAGTTAATTTTACCTTAATTATAATATCGGAACTGTCTTTTATTTTAATTGTTTCTTCAACAGTTTGAAATGGTTTCCAACCGGAATTTGTTTTATATTCTTCCGGATTATCAGGATTAATTTCTTCAAAATAATAATTAACATCATCGTTTTCAAACATAGTTAATCCCCATGCCGCATCATAATTATGACCGATTAATGCAAACGGAATACCGCCGATAAAATTTCCGTAAAGATTAAAATCAGGAGTTTCTAAATAGGTCTCATACCATACGGAAGGTTGGGCATAAGCAATATGTGCATCGTTAGCAAAAATAACCTTTCCGGATTTTGTTTTACTTCCGGAAAGAATCCAAGAATTGCTTCCGTGAAAAAACGGAACAGGTAAATTCTCAGTAATATCGGTAACATTTGCTGTTATTTTGCTTAGTTCCGAAAAATCAATCGTTGTATCTTTATATAAAGGAATACGTTCGGTACCGGCGACATAAGAGGGAATAATATCTTTTAAATAAGCTTCACCCAAAGTGTTTTTGATTTTTGTAATCATCGGATCTGATTTAAATCCTTCAGCAAAACTGAAAGCCATATAACCGGCAATATTAAAAATATCTTCAGGTGTAAAATCTTCTTTTTTTATGCCCATTAATTGATATTCAATCGGTGTTTTCCCGTGATGCAAAAATTCATTTACTCCTTTCAAATAATTATTCACATCTTTAACAAAGGGATTATTTTTATCCGAGAAGAACTGTTTTACGGCTTTTCTTGATGTATTATTTACCTGTAATGTTCGAAAAAACTTATCATATTCTAATGTTTTTGTACCGACAATTTCGGATAATCTTCCGCTTGCAATTCTTCGCAAAATTTCCATTTGAAACAATCTGTCTTGTGCATGAATGTAACCGAACGCATAGTATAAATCAGCTTTATTTTGTGCATAAATATGCGGGATACCGTAATCATCGAAATATACGTCAACTTCGTTTTGTAAAGCGGGTAAATTAAGTGTTCCCGAATATTGCGGTT
>JANTGL010000299.1 GCA_024762915.1 Bacteroidales bacterium
AACTTGTTCAAATGTGTGAAGCACTTTACGATATGTCAACTTATTTTGATATTCCGATGACTTCCGGCAAGGACAGTATGAAAAATGATTTTAAAGCCGAAGGTGTGAAAATTTCAGTTCCGCCGACCATTGTCTATTCGATGGCTGCAAAAATCAAAGATGTCAGAAAAACAATTACTTCTGATTTTAAAGCAAGCGGAGATTTGATTTATCAGATAGGCACAACTTACGATGAACTAGGGGCTTCCGAATTTTATAAACTTTTTAAGGAACTCGGAGCCAATGTCCCGAAAGTCAGAAAAGAAGAGGCAAAAGATACCTATTTAAAAATGATGCGGGCAAATAAGCAAGATTTAATCGTTTCCGCTCACGACATTTCAGACGGCGGAATGCTGACGGCACTTGCTGAATGCATTATCGGAACAGATTTCGGAGCAAAAGTTACAACCGATAATTTGGGAAATTTGAATACTAATGCAAAATTGTTTGCCGAAAGTCATTCACGATTTATCGTCAGCATAAAACCCGAAAATAAAGATAAATTTGAAACTGTTTTCGGCAATAAAGCTTATTATCTTGGTGAAGTTACTAATGGAAAAAACTTATATATACCTGAAAATAAATTAAATATAATAAATATTGATTTGGCAAATTTGGAAGATGCTTGGAATACGGAACTTTAAATTATGAATGATGAATTATTAATGATAAATTGAATGGGTAAGCATAATAGCGAAAATATTATTAAACATAAAAGTTTTGAATTTGCAGTCAGAATTGTGAACTTTTACAAATCACTTATTGAAAGAAAAGAATATGTGATGAGTAAACAAATTCTGCGTTCGGGTACATCAATCGGTGCAAATATAAGAGAAGCCCAAAATGCGTAATCAAAAGCAGATTTTATTCATAAATTAAGTATTTCGCAAAAAGAAACTGATGAAACATTATATTGGCTTGAATTACTGAAAGAAACCGATTATATTTCTGAAAAAGAATTCACATCATTATCAACAGATTGCACAGAACTATTAAAAATATTAAGAAGCATTATTATCACATCAAAAAATAAAAATACAAAGTTATGAACTTATAATTCATAACTCATAATTCATAATTAAAAATATGGTAAAATCACTAATATTAACCGGCTTCGGAATAAATTGCGAAATAGAAATGGGTGCCGCATACAAAAATGCCGGAGCGGAAGTTACAATCATTCATTTCAACGAATTAATGAACGGAACTTACAACTTGCACGATTTCGACATCCTTAATTTTCCCGGCGGTTTCTCCTTCGGAGATGATATCGCATCCGGAAAGGTGATGTCCAACAAAGTGAAGTTTAAAAAAATGCAATCCGGAAAAACATTTATTCAAGAAATTGAAAATTTTATTGATGAGGGAAAATACATACTCGGAATATGCAACGGATTTCAAATATTGGTTCAATTAGGCCTACTGCCGAATATAAACGGAAATTTTGAACCGGAAACGGCTCTTGTAGCCAACAATTCAAACAAATACGAAGATCGTTGGGTATATTGCAAAATAAATCCCGATGTTAAAACACCATTTCTGAAAGGCATTGATATACTGCCTGTTCCGGTTCGGCATGGTGAAGGGAAACTGGTCATAAAAGATGATGCAACACGGCAACAAATAAAAGATAATAATTTGATTGCTTTGCAATATTCTGATAAACAAGGGAATATAACAGAAAAATATCCGACAAATCCCAACGGTGCAGAATTCAGCATTGCGGGATTGACCGATAAAACAGGGCAAATTTTCGGATTAATGCCGCATCCCGAAGCATTTTTAAGTTTTTATAATCATCCTTCTTGGAATAAACTAAAAAGAGAAGGCAAAGAAATTAAACGAGAATATACAGGACAGGCAATTTTTGATAACATAGTTAAACAAATTGAAAATGATTAATAACCACAAAGAGCACAAAGAATTCACAAAGTACACTATTGTTTTTTCTTTGTGAACCTTGTGAAAACCTTTGTGTCCTTTGTGGTAAAAATGCCTAAAATAAAACGAGAAAATACGGGTCAGGCAATTTTTGATAACATAGTTAAACAAATTGAAAATGATTAATAACCGCAAAGATCACAAAGAATTCACAAAGTACACTATTGCTTTTCTCCTGTGAACCTAGTGGAAATAGGAAAAATAAAATCTCAAAATTTTAATAAAATTAGATGAGTTTAACAACAAAAATAAGAAAAAAAACAAATAAAAAACTTTATAATATCTATAAAGGCAAAGGATTTTATTCAAGAAAATTTATAACAGCTGCTAAAAAGGAATTAGAAAACAGAAATTTTGATTTTAACAATATCGATATAAACAAAACTGAATGGGAATATATTGAATTATTAAAAGAAACTATTCATAAAAGCAGAAATCATAGTAACAATTTTTCATTTTTTACAATGAAATTTTATTTAAAGATTGTTTTGGGGTTCACCTTCCTTTTATCATTTTTATTTTTTAAATTACCTTGGAAAGATGTATTATCTTTTATAATTTTTATGATAGTTTTTTTATCTGTGCCCTTTATTATTAGTCGTATAACATATAAAATTAAACGAAAAATTGAAAGAAACAGATTTTATAAAATATCAATATTGAAGAATGAACTTAAAAAAGATAAAAATTGGGAAAAAATTAATGAAAGAATTAATTGGGAAATTAAAAAAGCCAAAAAGAAAGAAAGAAGTATTTCTATTATTTTAATAATCATATTCAGTATAATCTTATTATTAGTAATTTTAAAAGCACTTTTTTAAAAAAATCATAATAATCTGCGTCCTATTTAATAAACCCCAAAAAATTACACAAATGGAAGTAAAAAAAGCACTCATAAGCGTTTCCGATAAAACCGGAATAACGGATTTAGCAAAAATCCTAAAAAAACACAATGTCGAAATCATCTCAACCGGAGGAACAAAGAAAGTTCTCGAAGATGCCGGAATTGAAGTTGTCGATATCACTACCGTTACCGGAAATCCCGAAGCATTCGGCGGACGTATGAAAACCATTTCTTTCAATATCGAAAGTGCCTTGTTGTTCGACCGCGAAAAAGATGCCGAGGAAGCAGTAAATCTTAATATTGAAGCTATTGATTTGGTAATCTGCAATTTATATCCGTTTGAACAAGTTTTAAAACAAGGTAAAAATTTTGAAACTTTAATCGAAAACATCGACATCGGCGGACCGACAATGATACGTGCGGCGGCAAAAAACTTTAAGTATGTTACCGTTCTTACCGAAGCATCTGATTATAGTGATTTTATAAAAGAATTTGAAGCAAACAACGGAGCAACTTCTTATGAGTATCGCAAAGAGATGATGGCAAAGGCATT
>JANTGL010000300.1 GCA_024762915.1 Bacteroidales bacterium
TTCCTTTTAAAGAATTGTTATTTATCTTAACCGAAGCAGCATATCTTTCTGCATAGAATTTTGAAACATCTTCAATTAATATTTTATAATTAATACCCTTATCGGAAAGTTTTTTCAATTCGGTATCAGATAGTTCTGCGTCCAAAAAAATGCCCGGTTTTCCGGAAACATTATCTAAACTTATTCCTGCTTTCAGAATTTTTTGAACACCTTCTTTACCGGTAAAAATTCTGACTTTAAAATATTTTTGTTGTGCAAAAAGATGAATACTTGACAGCAAGAAAATTGCTAAAATAAATCTTTTGAAATTCATGTTGTTAAATTAATGAGAATAAAATTTTAAGACATAAAAATGTCATAAGGTTGCATATCCGAATAAGATAATATTCAAAATTTACAAAATAATTAAAATGATTATCTCAAAAAGAATTTCTAAATAAAATCAAAAATCCATAAAAAAATCCAAATCGGAAAAGAAATAATTCCGGTATAAAAAATACGTAATCCGGTTTTTCTTGTTTTGACATCAAAAACATAAATTTTTTCTCCGGTAGGAATGGTTTTCTTAAAATTAAAATGATAATATCCGATAAAAATCCCTAACCATCCGCCTAATATTGCACTGATATAACCGAAAATCAACCAAACTTTATGTCCTTTTTCCGGTTTACGTAATTTAGCATTTTTAATATCTTTTAATTCTTGTAGTTTTTGGTTTGAAATTTTTTCACCTCTTTCAGCTAATATTTTTCGTGCTGACTGATAATCAGCTTCACTCCATTCATTATAATTTTCAAGAATTTCAAACAATTCATCGTCTGAAAAATCAAAAAGATAATGATTTTTGTCAAGTAATTCGGAATTCTGTCTTGCAATTTCACCTAACAGTTCATCAACTTTCTTAAAATCAGAAGCTTTAATTTTGATTACAAATTTATCTTCCAATTCTGTTCCGCCGGTAAATGTAATATCAAATGCCGGAGAAATATCTTCAACGTAATATTCAATTTGGTTTGAAATCAATAAATCTTTTAAAAAAAGCGTTTCTTCTTTGGTTTTATATTTTCTGTAACTTACAAATTCCATTAACTTAACTCAATTTCCGAGTGCCAAATTCCGTGTAAATTGCACCCAATTACAGCTTTTAATTTATGAACACCTTCCGTTTTAATTTTAAAAACAGAATATCCGGATGCTTTACCGGCTTCAAATTCAACATCCCCCACTAAATTATCATCTGCATATAATTTAATAAAATCAATCCAATGATCAACTTTTGTCGGATGTATAATTCCTGTTCCGACAGTAATTTTAACTTCGGTAAAAGATAATTCATCCTTAGAACCCAATTTTATTTTCGGAGTATGCTTTAATTCGAAATCTGTCGGGTTTTCAGAATCTTGAAAATTCATTTCCGTACGATTGACAATTTTTTTATCGCGTTCGCTTTTCGATTTATTTGCAGTTTCTTTTAAGCTGTCTCTCAGCTCTTGAATTTCTTTTTTTGATTTATCGTCTCCGCCTTTACATGCACTTATTAATCCGGTTATAAGTAATGCAGCCGAAATTCCTAATGTTTTTACTACTTTTCTTCTGTCCATTTTGAGTTTTATTAAGTTTTCTCAAAAATACAAGAAAAATGTTATAAAGCATAAAAAAACAGATAAAAATCAAAATTTATTTAAGTAATGTGACACTTCCGGCCAATTCAAAAGGGGTTCCGTTTAAGAATACTCCGTCGGCACGCCATACGTATACATCTTGCATACTAGGTCTTCCGTTTACATATCCTGTCCAACCTTTTGTTATGTCATTTGTATAGAACATTTTTTCGCCCCAACGATTATAAATGTACATTTCAAATGATTCTACGGACGCATAAACAGAAGGCTTGAATACATCGTTGTTACCGTCACCATTCGGTGTAAAAGCATTCGGTAATTCAATTTGTCCTTCGGGTAAAACGATTACTTCTGCTGATAATGTTAAAGAATCAACGCATTTATTAACCGATGTTACCGTTAATTTAATATCATATGTTCCCGGAATTGTGTAGAAATAAATCGGATCTTCTTCATCAGATGTTCCGCCGTCACCAAATTCCCAATAAAATAAATCTGCATCATCAGAACTTTGATTTGAACAATGAATCGGTTGGCCCGGAAGCATGATTGTATCGGGTATAACTTCAAAATTAACAACCGGACTTTGATACACATATATGATTGTATCCTGAGAATCATAAGTATCACAATATCCTGTTGTATTGAGTGTTACAAGATATTCACCGGGTGTATCATAGGTATAAGAAAAGGTATTATCATAAATAATTGTGCCGTCTCCCATATCCCATTCAAACGTATCAATAAACATGGATTGATTTTCAAAATTTATGGTAACAGGCACACAAGATTGTGTTGTATCAACACTAAATATAGCTTCGGGTTGCATTGCCGAGACGGTTACCGTTTGTTGTACGGTATCTGAACACCAAGTATTATCTGCAGACATTAAAATATCATAAATTCCGCAATCATTGTAAGTGTGTGATCCGGGTTGTTCGTCAGCAGAAGAATCTCCGTCACCGAAATCCCAAAAATAATTGGAATAACCGCCCGGGCTGTTATTTGTAATCGTAATATTTGAAGCCGGATAATAAGCTGTTACAGGAACTGCGGTAAAATCCAGTTGCGGTTTCGGATATACCGTAATTGTTTTATAAGCTGTATCAAGGCAATTATTCGGGGAAGCAGAATATGCCGTAACCAAATAATCAATCGGATTTAATGTTGTATTAACAAAAGTATGTTCCGGTTCATTTTGAGTTGCGGTTTCACCATCCCCAAATTCCCAAAGATAAGTTGTTCCGGGAGTTAATCGCGTAAATTGCACCGTTAAAGGACTGCAACCGATTGAATCACTCACATCAAATAATGAAGCATCCAAGGGTGAATTTATTGTTACCGGATTTCCGATTGCCGGGCATAAATTACCGTCTCTGACATAAGGCGTGTATGTTCCGGGAGTCAGATTTCCGATTGTTTTAGTTGAGACCCAATTAATTCCGTCAATTGAAAATTCAAAAGGAGAAGTTCCTCCGGAAGTATTTATTGTTATTGTCCCGTCATTTGAGCCAAGACACGTTTCGTCAATTGCCACAACACTCGTAATAATTAATGAATCCGGTTCATAAATTGAAACCGTATAAGAACTGCTTTGACAATCATGGTCATCTCTTACTTTTGCAAAATAATCTCCTGCCGTCAAATTACTGAAAGTTCCCGTAATATCAGGGTAAGTTACCCCGTTATCAATTGAATAATGTAATGTTCCGGTTCCTCCGGATGCCGTTATGT
>JANTGL010000301.1 GCA_024762915.1 Bacteroidales bacterium
AAACCGCAAGTAGATCAATTTATTTTCCCCGACGGACATTCAATTATTTTACTTTCGGAAGGACGTTTGGTAAACCTCGGAAATGCTACCGGCCACCCGTCATTTGTTATGAGTAATTCATTTACCAATCAAACATTGGCTCAATTAGAATTATGGCAAAAATCCTATGAAACAGGTGTTTACAGATTACCTAAACATTTGGATGAAGAAGTTGCCAGATTGCATTTAGATCATGTGGGAGCAAAACTTACGAAGTTAACCAAAGAACAATCCGATTATGTCGGCATCCCGATTAACGGCCCGTATAAAGCAGATCATTATCGATATTAAAAATAGTATTATCTATAAAAAGTAAGGGTTTCTGAAAACAGAAACCCTTATTTTATTTTAACAGATTCAGTTAATTTTTAATATGTAAGATTTGAGCATTCATATCATAAATGCATGTATAAGCTCTAAGAGGAAATTGTGACGGGCCTTGTGAAACAGCACCGTCAAGCAATAAAGAAAATTCCGATTTACAACATAATGAATCAACCGCATTCAAACTTGCCTCGTCAACACTTACGATTCCGCAATCAGGGTCGTACGGACAAGTGCGCTCATAAGCCCTGAATTCATCCGCGGAACTTCTGTATATCAATATTCCGTTTACCCCTCCGGTAATATATACATAAGATCCTACAGATTGTAAGTCATAATAAAGCGGATCATTCAAATCAATATAAATATCGACATAAACAGTCGGAATCGGATTTTTATTTTCATCACAAGAAGAAAAAAGAAACAGATTTAATAATAAAACAAAAGAAAACCAAGTTTTTATGTTGTAATATCCGATTTTCATCATATTTTTACTAATTACAAAATTTTTGCACTAAATTTGATACTTTTTTAATATCTGATGCAAGTTACAAAAAAAAGCAAATATACAATTTTAATTTCAATATTTATATTGATGAGTTTTTTCGGTTCGGCACAAGAAGACACCGTAAGCAACTCTCATTCAGATACTTTAATTACACAAAATGACAGTATTAAAACAAAACATAAATTCTCATTAAAAAATCTGTTCAAGAAAAAAATCAAAAGTGAAGATGAAATCAATGATACGACATCTTCACATAAAACCAAATTCTCATTTAAAAACTTATTCAAACGAAAAAATAATCAAGACAGTATCGTCTCAGCAAACGATTCCGTTACAAATGACTCTTCAATTCATAAAAAACGTTTCAGTCTGTTTAAAAGAAACAAAAATGACAGTACAAAAGATACCGAAGGGAGTGAAAAACCGCAACGCATTACACCCGGAGTATGGTTAAAAATGAATGCAAAAGAACAAGATTCATTACTGCATGCATGGGATGATTACGACAGAAAATTTTATAAAAAGAAATATACTTACAGCCCGAAAGAAAAGGAACGCGATATGAAAAGGGATAAATCATATACAGATAAGATTTTATTAAGATTTTCCGCAAATAAACCCTTCAGATACAGAAAAAAGTTAATTACTAAGCGAAATTCCAGATATCGAAAAACAATGGTATTTGATCGCCTTAAAAAATCGGATACGGCTCCGGGTGATACAATTTCGGATAAAGATCGTTATCAAATTGTAAATAAGCAATTTAAAAGGGAAGGAAAACGAGAAGCCATACGTAAAAATAAAACCGCCTTAAAATACGATAAAAAAGAAGAGCGCCTGAGAAGACGTTATGCATTATCGGACAATGAACGGAAAATATTAAATAAAGGGACGGCAATGCGGTTAAAAGGAGATGAACGTATTATCTTTAATAAAGCTAAATATAAACAAGAGAAATTCTCGACGAAACTCCTTGAACTGAGAAAAAAAAGAAGCTTTGCACTTCAAAATAAAGAGGTTCAAAAAAAGATGAAAGAAGACCAAAAACGTATCGCTCAAAGAGATAAGGCAAGATCTAAAAAATTACAATCAAAAAAAAGAGATAAAGATAAAAATAAAAAGTACGATTCTTCGGAATATCCGAAACGCTGGTTTAAATAAACACAATCAGATTTTATTATAAATAATTGATAATGTGGTATTTAAATATAGCCACCTTTATACCGGAAACTAAAAAACTTGCATATCTCTTAATAGTTTTGTATATTTGCATATTGAAAGAGTCTTGCTGTCCTTATACATCGAGATTCTTTCTTTTTTTACTGTTTTAATCAAATATTTATGTCAGAAATAGTTTATTTAACGGAAGAAGGTTTAAAAAAACTCAAGGAAGAGATTGAACATTTATCGATGGTTGAGCGCCCAAAAATTTCAAAACAAATTGCGGAAGCCAGGGATAAAGGAGACTTATCTGAAAATGCCGAATATGATGCGGCAAAAGAAGCGCAAGGAATGATGGAGATGAAACTCGCACAACTTCAGGCAACCCTGAGAAATGCAAAAATTGTTGATGAATCAATGATTGACACAACACAAGTTCAGATAATGAATAAAGTTAAACTCAAGAATCTTCAAAACGGAGCAATTACGGAATATACAATTGTTTCGGAAAGAGAGGCAAATTTCAGAGAAAAAAAGATTTCTGTTGAAACGCCGATTGCACAAGGACTCATCGGAAAGAAAAAAGGAGATAAAGTCAATATTCAGATTCCTGCAGGAACCGTAACATTTGAAATACTTGACATTTCAATTTAATTGATTTAGCTATGGCATCCATTTTTACAAAAATTATTAAGGGCGACATTCCTTCATATAAAATTGCGGAAAACGAAAAATTTTTTGCTTTCTTAGACATTAATCCGCTCACGGAAGGACACACTTTAGTTGTTCCTAAAAAAGAAGTTGATTATATATTTGATCTTGATAATGAAACACTCGGCGAGATGATGATTTTTGCAAAAAAGATTGCCGGAGCACTTGACAAATCAATTGAATGTATAAGAGTTGGCATTATTGTTATCGGCACCGAAGTTCCGCATGCACATATCCATTTAATTCCGTTTAACGATGAAGCCGAATTAAATTTTAACAGAAAAAAACTTAAACTGTCCGAAGATAAATTTAAAAGTATTGCATCTAAAATTAAAGCAAAACTTTAACGTTTCTTAATAAAAAATAAAAGACCAAGCACTCTTTTTTTTGGAGTGCTTTTTTGAATGTCTTAAATTAAAGTATATTTTTGTCAATTAATTTTTTAAACGAATAAACAAATGAGTACAATCAAAAATTTGCCGAATTGGCATACCGTAAATATACAACCGCATTATACAGGGAAACTGAAAAAACTTGAAGAACTGTCACGAAATATATGGTGGTCTTGGAATAATGACGCTACGGAACTTTTCAAATACATCAACAACGAT
>JANTGL010000302.1 GCA_024762915.1 Bacteroidales bacterium
TTAAATTGTAAAGTATGAGAATTGTTAATAATGTTTACTTTAGACTTGCCGTAGTTGAACTTCGGGGCTTTCACATCATCTGATTTAACAAGGGTTTCTGTAACAATATCAATCGGTGATTGGGTTTTGCCGCCGCAATCTGTAAAACCGTCACATAAATTTTTCCAATTTTCAGGCCCGTCTTCACCTTTATGATGTGACCAATGCACATCATTACAGTCTTTTTTTTCTGTTTTTGCTTCTTTTCTTTCATCCTTTTTGTTATTCGTATCGTTACAAGATGAAAATAAAAATAATGCAATTAAAATGGTTACTAAACTTAATTTTTGTTTCATTTTATCTGTTTTTTGATTGTTTGTATTTTAAAAATAAAATTAATTTATATAAAGTCAAGATTATTTGTTGAAAAATGTTTTTATTTTTATTAATGTATAAAATTCTATTTCGTATCAATTCTCAAAACAAAACTTCCGTCCGTTAATCCGTCGGCACCGGTAACACCGATGACGACTTTATATGCTTTGTTAATAGCATTCAAATGCACGGTTCTGGTATGATCTTGCGTTCTTCCTTTCTTTTTGTAATCCCACTTGTGCTCGGCTTCGCAGGTAACACAAGAAGTTAAATTCGGCACCATGGCATTGCTGTTTGTTCCGACCATATAGGCATAAATACTCATGTTTTTATTTTTATCATCGGGAATTACCGTAATATCCATTTCTGAATGCGGCGGAATTTCAGTAATATAAATAATGTGATTGCCTGTAAATTTATGATTTTGCGTTGCCGGAAAACATGCCACCGAACTTCTCGATGCCCAGCTTAAATCATGAATTTTAACACCGTCGGCCAAATCGCCTTTGTAGGCAACTGCTTTGCCTTTTACGCTTTTAGCAGAATACATTTTTAAAGGTTTTTGTTCTTCCGTATTTTGAACACGTGATTTTAAATTAACTTCAAGTGTATAGTCTCCTTCGGCAAGACCGTCGGCACCGGCAATACCGATAAAAATATTGTAAGGATGATTGGTTGAATTAAATCGTATGGTACGAGTATGGTCTTGTGTTTTGCCTCTCTTTTTATAATCCCATTTGTGTTCGGCTTCGCAGCTTACGCATGAACTTAAATTCGGAACAACCGAATAATTACTTGTTCCGACTTGATACCCGTATATACTGAAATTTGCATTTTTATTTTTCGGAATAACGGTAATATAAACTTCCGAATACGGCGGAATTTTGAAAGCATGTAACACATGTTTCCCCGTAAATTTATGATTTTGCGTTGCCGGAAAGCAAGCATTTGAACTTGTTGAAGCCCAACTTAAATCGTCCATAAAAAACCCGTCAGCCAAATTTCCGGTAAAACTTGTTAGGGTGTTCGGTTTTGCATCTATAACATTAACACCATCCGGAAATTGTGCATAAATGTTTGCGGTAAAAAAAATAAATAACAGTCCTGTTAATAGTTGTTTGTTAAATTTCATAATAGTTTGGTTTTTAGTCAGTAAAATAATTATCCGTTTTCTCTTATTTTTTTGAGCATATCTTTATTTATAATTTTAATGCGTTTACCGTTAACTTTAATAACGTTTTCTTCTGCTAATTCTGTCAGCATTCGGCTGACTGTTTCACGCGATGTACATACCAAATCGGCAAATTCATTTCGGTTTAAGGGTAAATCAAATTCATCATTATCATATAATTCTTCCGAAAATTGAATAAGATTATTTGCCAAGCGTCCGAAAATTTGTTTTTGAACCAAATTAACGCATCGGTGAAATTGTTCCAATTCATTTTTGCAAAGCTCAACAATTATTTCATAAGAAAAATCGGGATTTAACCTCAAAAGTTCTTTAAAGGTCTTTAAATCAATGAAACATGCACGTGTTTGCGTAATTGCAACAGCTGAATAATGATTGATTTTATCACCCATTGTGGTGGGAAGACCCAGATAACACGGGGCTTTTTTAATTTTCAGAATTTGTTTGCGTTGCGGACCTTGAATAATTAATTTAACCATTCCGCTTTGCAAATAAATAACATTTGAAGATAAAGCATCTTGTTTAAAAATAACTTCTTCTTTTTTAAAATCAACTTCTACACAACTTTTATTTAAAATGTTCAGTTCTCCGGAAGATAAATTTTTAGCTGCTTCCGATTTTAAAATACACATAGAACAATCCAGTCGTTTCATATCAATTATTTTTCCAAATATAAAAAAATAGAGAACAGCAAAAAATTTAAATGTGAAATATATCACATTTCTTACGGAGATGTATCAAGGGCTTTTGCTTGAATATCTTTTACATGAAGCATAACTTTGCAGTGTTCATTAATAATAACTAAAAATTTTTCAATCATGGAAGAAAATCAAAAAATGTGTATAGGACTCTTTTCGGGGAGTATTGATAAATTGACAGCAGCCGGTATTGTTATGGGTGGTGCAGTTGCTGATGATATGGATATTGATGTTTATGTTCTTTTACAAGCAGCAAGAGCTTTTCGCAAAGATGTAGCAGACGATTACAGCAAATTAGAATTAGCTGAAAACCCGACTTATAAAGATCAATTTGTAAAATCAATGGAGGGTTTAAATATTAAAACCTGGTTGCAAGTTTTCAGAGAATTAAAAGCTGCCGGGAATATTAAATTCCATATATGCGGAACTGCCGGAAAAGTTTGGGATGCCCATAAAATGGAAGATTTTGTTGACATTGCTGACGATATTTGCGGAATTGGAGCATATATCACAGATTCACAAAATGCTGATGTTCACTTATTTATTTAAATCTTAAAAATCAAAAATTATGACACAAGAAGAATTAACAACATTGGAAGTTACAAAATCAGTAGATGCACGCGGAACATCTTGTCCGGGACCGCTTTTGGCAGCAAAAAAAGCCATGGGAGAAATTAACAGCGGTGATGTATTGGAAGTTCTGTCGGCAGACGAAGGCACAAAAAAAGATATTCCGAAATGGGCAACCAAGAAAAAACACGAATATCTCGGAACGGTTGAAGAAAGCGGATTTTTTAAAATATTTGTTAAAAAAGGATAAAAAATGAGTACAACAGGTAAAGAATTGCCGAAAATACTTGTTTTTTCTACTGAAAAAATTTCCGATCCGGCTATTGATATGGCAGGTTTGCTTAAATTGCATTATCCGCCCCGGGTTTATACAATTCCGATACCTTGTTCGAGTGCCGTTAAACCGCGGTGGATTTTAAAAGGATTTGAACAAGGTTTTGACGGGGTTTTTATTGCTGCCGACGGAACTGATTGTCCGTACGGAGAATCTTGCACTGAAAAAACAGGTGAGATTGTCAAACAGACTCAGGAAATGCTCA
>JANTGL010000303.1 GCA_024762915.1 Bacteroidales bacterium
ATGTAAAGCGAAATCCGAAATCGGAATTTGTTATTAAACTGTCGTTTTTTGAAACGGTAAATCCGAAAGACGGTTCAAATTCTATTTTATTTGCCGGGACAGTTTCCGCATTAATAACTATAAGTTTTGATGCCGATATTCCGCCGATTTGCGAAAATATATTCTGTGAAAAAAGAATAATCAGTGAGATTACGAAAAACAGTTTTATTTTGTTCATTTTGTACCAATAAGAATTTCTGCAAACATAAATGTTCCGGAAATTTCTTACAATACCGTGTTTTTGGTATTTTTTATGTTGAAAATAACTTTTCCGAATTAAGATAACTTTTCCAAAGTTTCAAACTTTGGAAAAGTGGGTAAACAAATCAGATGCATAGCACCTTCGAGGTGCTTTGCATCTTTTGATAATAATATCGTGCCGCGTTGCAACGTGGCACGATATATCGAAAACAGAGACAGCCGAATATTAAAAACCGAAGAGACAGCCTGCCGGACTGTCTCTACATATTCGTATGTTATTTATTCATTTTTAAACCCCGTAGAGATGCTCCGGCAGGGCATCTCATTATTTTACGATGTTTTGTTTGTTTTTTCAATGAGACGCATGCAATGCGTCACTACGTAATCTATATTTCATTCTGATAACTTTTCCAAAGTTTGAAACTTTGGAAAAGTTGGTAAACCAATCAGATGCATAGCACCTCGAAGGTGCTTTGCATCTTTTGATAATGGAGACAGCCTCAAATCAGAGACAGCCGCAAGCTGTCTCTACCGTTCCGCCAATATTAATTTTATCTTTTTTTCTTTGCCGGCTCTTAAAAACGTTAAAGTTATAATATCTTCGGGTTGAAATTCTTTCAGATAATCGGAATATTCTTTTAAGGTATTAATTGTTTTGTCATTTAGTGCAATTATCACATCTCCGGCTTTCAATCCCGCTTTTTCGCCTGCCGAACCTTCGATGACACTGCCTATTTTAACTCCTTTGCCGGTAAATGCAAAATCAGGAACTGAACCGGTACTGACGCGCCTGTTCTTTTTATTTTCAAGTTTAACATTATTATTTGCTTTTGTATCAGCATTTTTTCCCGTAAACGGCATTGCATTTTCGCGATCGGCAAGATATTCTGCAACTTCTTTGGCAACAGTTGCAACTTTTACCAAACCTTTTCCGTCAATTTTTTCCCAAGTATCCGTCGGACGATGATAATTTTGCGTTGCTCCCGTAAAGAGCTGAACGGCGGGGATGCCTTTTTCGATAAAAGCAAATTGATCGCTGGCATCCAATTCTTTATCAATAACTTCTGATTTTACGCCGGTTGTGTAGTCGGTACCCATAAAGATGTATTTCCATTCTTTTGCCGTATTTCCGTTGAGTATCAACAATTTTTTATCAAATAAACTGCCGTCGGTATCGAGATTGATGTCGGCAAAAATTTCGCCTTTAATGTATTCTTTTCGATGCTCGACAAAATAACGCGAACCGATTAAACCGGCTTCTTCACCGCTGCAGGCAAGAAAAATAATATTTCGTTTCGGTTTCAGATTTTTTGCCGTTGTACGGGCAAGTTCGATGAGCAGTGCAATGCCGCTTGCATTATCATCCGCACCGTGATGTATTTTCCCTTTATCGCCTTTATGAACATCAGGCCAACCGAAACCGAGATGATCGTAATGTGCCGAAATGACTATCGGATTATCTTTCAGATTAGGATCGGTACCGGGAATAATACCTACAACATTTGTGATGTTTAATTTGCCTTTATCTTTAAAAGTATGCGAAAATTGCTGATAATAACTGTCGTTTATTAAAGGTTTTAATCCGGCTTCTTTAAATTTTTCGGCAATGTATTTCGTTGCTTTTTCCAATTCAGGCGTTCCCAAACCTCTGCCTTTCAGTTCGTCGGAAGACAAATATTTGATGGTTGACATCATTTTTGCTTCAGAAAAAACGGGCTTTAATTCTGCTAATGCTTTGCGCTCTGTTTTTACGGATAATTTTGCGGCATCTTCCGTAAATAATTTTACCATCGGCGAATTCAGAACTTCCCGGTGACCTTTTGCTATGTTTGTCGGCTCATCGCCCGAAAACACCAAATAACCGTATTTTCCGTAATGCGGTAATTTACGAATTAATCCGGGTATGGCTTTTTCATTATCGAAAGCAATAAAAAGATGTTGTTTGTCGGCATCAGCACCGTCAAAAACCGTAAAAATAAAATCGTTGCCTTTTTTGTAAATCTTTTTCTTATTGAGTTTTACGTAATCTTTATCAAAATAAGTGTTGTAAGCGGCAAGTTGTTTTTCAATGATATTTGAAAACCTGTTTTCGAAACCCAGAACCCAAACCGTGCTTTCTTTCGAAAGCGTTTTTAATTCATTATCAAAAACAATCTTAAAGTTATCTTTATCAGTTTCTTGCCATTGTTTTGCAAAAGTTTCGTAAATTCTTTGTTGTGTTTTATTTGCACGGCTCGGAATAATGATGATATTATTTTCGCTGCCCCAAATTTTCGATAGTGCCGGCGGAACTTCATTCGAATTTAAAATTCTGAAAACATCATACTGCGGATCAACGGCTAATTTTAAGGGCTTGTTTTTCAGTATAATCTGATAATCCTGAACTTTTTTGTTCATATTAAAAGTGAAGGTTTTAATGCCTTTATCCGTTGCGATGTTAACGGGAATATCAACATTAAATACAGCTTCTTTTTGTTTTTGTTCCAAAGTTAAAAAGATGCGAAAATTTTTGCCGTAAGTATCCGTTTTTACGGAACGGATTGCTATTTCAGGTGCACCTGTACGGTAAATCCATTGTTTAAAAAATGCTTTTAAATCTTTGCCCGAAACTTCTTCCGCCGCTTTGCGAATATCATCATAAGAAGCATTTTTGTAAATATTGTTTTTATAGAAAAGTCGGAATGTTTTGACGAATGCTTCGTCACCGAGTTTTCTTCTGAGCATTTGCCACATCATCAATGCTTTGCCGTAGCCTATTGCTTCGCTGGGCCCGTCGTAACGGGATTGAAATTTACTTAAAGGAAAATCGTTTTCGGGCGTAACCAAATTCGTAAATTTTTGTAATGTCGAACGGCGGTATTCTTCGCCGGCTCTGCGTTGTTCTTTTATAAGATGGTCTGCCATAAAAGCCGTAGTTCCTTCACACCAGTTTCCTCCGGAAAAGTCGACATAAACGCTGTTCCCCCACCAATTGTGTAAAAGCTCGTGCGGGTAAGATGAATGCAAAATAAACGGAAAGCGAATAATTTTTTCCCCGAGAAGGGTAAAAGACGGCATTCCGTAGCCGGTTTCCCAGAAATTTTCGACCAAAGCAA
>JANTGL010000304.1 GCA_024762915.1 Bacteroidales bacterium
TTTTGATATTTCTCAAGAAATTGTTCACTTTTTGATAAAGACTCTTCAATTGTACCGAGACTTCCTTCTATTTTTGCTTTAACCTTCTTAGCCATAATTTATTTTCTGATTAAATTTTAGGTCGCAAAAGTAAAAAAAATACCGGTTGAATAAAAAATTTCAAGTAAAAATAATGTATTTTTAAATTTTTTAAACTTCTTTGTCAAAAAATTAGGATTATAAACACTGCAAAACATTAATTATGTTCCTCAAATCCGTAAATATTTCAAATTTTAAAAATATTGAAACAGCTACACTTAATTTTTCCGAAAAGCTGAATTGTTTTACCGGTAATAACGGTTCCGGAAAAACAAATTTGTTGGATGCCGTTCATTATTTGTCATTTACAAAAAGTTATTTCAATACAAGCGATGCTCAAATTATTAAACACAACAATAATTTCTTTGTTCTGCAAGGAGAATACATTCGAAATAATGTTAATGAAAAAATTTATTGCGGTTATGAAAAAGACAAAAAAAAGATTATAAAACGTAATGATAATACTTACAAACGCTTTTCGGAGCATATCGGTCTTTTACCTGTTGTAACGGTTTCACCGAATGACGGCATTTTAATAACCGGTACGGGAGAAGAACGAAGAAAATACATTGATTCGGTTATTTCTCAATACGATAAAGAATATTTATATGAATTAATAAAATACAATAAAATTCTTTCTCAAAGAAATCGCTTGTTAAAAAATTATGTAAGTTCACATTATTTTGATGCAGACACCATCGATATTTATAATGAACAATTATCCGAATCCGGAACTAAAATTCATCAAAAAAGGAAAACATTTATTTCGGAATTAATTCCAATTTTCACGGAATATTATGAAACGGTTTCAAATAAAAATGAAAATGTCAGTTTAGAATATATTTCTCATTTAAACGAATCCGATTTTTTAAATTTATTGCATCACAACATTGATAAAGATAAAATTTTAGGATATACGGGAAAAGGGATCCATAGGGACGATATTACATTGAATATTAATGATTTACAATTAAAAAAAGCCGGGTCGCAAGGACAGCAAAAAACATTCTTAATTGCTCTGAAATTTGCACAATATCAATTTATTAAAAATATCAGTAAAATTAATCCGTTACTTCTTCTTGATGATATTTTTGACAAATTTGACGCTGAACGTGTTAGTCAAATTATTAAATTAACAAACACTAATTTCGGTCAAATCTTCATAACGGATACCAATCCTGAGCGTGTAAAAAAAGTGATTGATTCAGAAAAAGGAAACTTTAAATTATTTCATACTGAAAAAGGTAAATTTACCGAAAAATAATCTGCTTTGCTAATTGTTAATTATCTTCTTCACCCGAATCATCGGAATTTTCTTCAAAATCATCAATGGCTGGGTGTTCTCCCGTAAATTCATAGATAAATAAATTTTTAGTTTCTTCGTTTGTCAGCATGTAATTATAAATTCCTCTGTCGGTTTTAAATCGTTTTTCTTTCGTTTTTAAATCGGCAATTGTTTGGTTATATTCATGAATGCTTGAAATTGTTCGCATGATACTTCCCGAAAAAGTAAAAAAGAACCAATCATTTTCACCGGTTTCAAGATAAATATATATCCTGTCACCCGTTCTGCGTTTTTTTATTTGTATATGCCCGTTCACATATTTATTAATCATTCGATTACCAATGTTTAAAATACCGATTTTTCCTTCGGATTTATAGGATTTAGAAATAGGATCCCATTTAAAATCTAAATTTGAAAAAACAATTGTTTTATTTAATTTTTCAGGAAATTTCTTCGCTTGACCACTGTTTACTGACATTTCTGCCAACAGTTTGTCAGTTGTTTCAACACCTAAATATTCATAAATCGGTTTTTTATATGAATTTTCATGAACTTTCATTGAATTCAGAGAAATATTTGTGATTAATCGGTCTTTTATAATATTAATTGCTTTTTGAGAAATATAAAAATCCAAATAAGTTAAGGTTTGCATCGTAACATCTCCGGAATTTGTATCATATCTGATACTGCCTGCTCCTCCTAAATCATTAATTTTAACAGACTTGCTGTATTTTATTTGACCTTCGCCGTTTACAATGCAATAATTTCGGCTTAAATCCAAATAATTCCCGGGTAAAGTTCTGTCATTAAACTTTTCAAGTGTTGTTATTTCATAACGATTATTTTTTTGGCTGTAAGTAAGGTAAAATGAGCTGTCTCTAACAGATAAAATTGATTCGGATGTTCCGTACGGGTCTGAAGATAAAAATACCGGGAAGGTATAAATTGAATCTTTTGCAGACATAATATCCGCAAAAATACGGGCTTTACTTGCCTCTAAATCAGAATGCAAGAAAGGTTCAAGAGGCAAATAGATGCTGTCGGGATTAATATCGGATTTAAAATAAAACCATTTGGGTTTCGATATTTTACAAGAATGAATAATTTTTGCAAATCCTTCAAAACGCAATCGATCTTTTGAAGCGTTAAAATAAACATCGCCGTAATAATCAAACCACGGATTTAATGTAAATTTTTCATATTGTTCAATAAAACCGTGAGCTACGGAAGCACCTTTCTGTTGATCGTAAGTAATGTTGTCAAAATTGATATTTTCAATATTTTTATTCAAATCTTCATATTCATAAATTCCGGAAGATGCCACATATTTTTTACTGCTGCTTATTTTTATGTCAACTTCGGATATATTATGAACACCTCTTGCTCTGACAGTTGTTTTAAGCAATTTTTCCATTTCGCCGTTTTTATCGATAACAACATCACTGCTCGGTGTTACAACAACATCAGCCACAATTATTCGCTGAACGTCTTTTACTACAATTTTTTTATTCCCCGTATAATAGTTGGCTCGACTGCCGAAAAACATCAGTGAATCTCTGTCGGGATTTGTACTGATAAATTTCATATCACCATAAGTCGGGCTGAAAATTGATTTACTGAATCGACAAACATCAATCAAATAAGCACTGTCCAGCAATAAATTTTCTTTCGAAAATTTCGGATTTGTAAACTTATTCATATTAAAACCTATATTAATTTTACCTTCTCCCGTATGCCAAACCAAATGTCTCGGATAACTGACATATTCATCATTTACAAATGTGACTGATGATTTCTCACCTTCATCTTCGGCAAACACGGCTTTCCCTGATTTAATATCAACAAAAGATTTCATATTCTTTATGATCACATCTTTCTCCTCCGAATCTTTTTCTTTTATTGTTATATCCGCTTTATC
>JANTGL010000305.1 GCA_024762915.1 Bacteroidales bacterium
TTATTACGTATTTATCATATAATCAATTTGTTATAATAATGATTATTAAAAAACACAGAAATAAATAAGATTTGGTTTTTATTTATAATAAATAATTCTGTATATTTGCAATTCTAAAACAGATGTTAAATAATTGATAACTAAAATATACCGAAAATGACAAAAGCTGATTTAGTCAACGAAATATCGAAGCAAACTGGTATTGAGAAAGTAGCCGTTAAAAAAACAGTAGAAGCTTTCATGGAAAATATTAAAGAATCTCTTCAAAGCAATCAAAACGTGTATTTGAGAGGTTTCGGAAGTTTTATCGTAAAGAAAAGAGCTGAAAAAACAGCGAGAAATATTTCTAAAAATACAACGATAATTATTCCCGAACACTTTATTCCTTCATTTAAACCGGCAAAATCATTTGTCAATGACGTAAAGAAAAAAGTAAAATAATTTAGTACATAATAATTTTTAATCAATTTCAGATATGCCCAGCGGAAAGAAAAGAAAAAGAGCAAAGATGTCAACGCATAAGCGTAAAAAACGTCTAAGAAAAAACAGACATAAAAAGAAGAAATAATTTTTTTTAGTCTGTTATCAGATATCAAAAAGAGCCGCTTTCGGCTCTTTTTGGTTTATCGAAATATTACGTATAAAAGATATGAAGGGTGACTAATGAACTAATAATCAATATCTCAAAACGAGAGATTAATATTGCATATACCGAGGAAAAGAAACTTTTAGAAATTCACAAAGAAAAAAGCAACATTCAATTCACCGTCGGTGATATTTTTTTGGCAAAAGTTAAAAAAGTAATGAACGGTTTAAATGCTGCTTTTGTTGATGTGGGTTATAAAAAAGATGCGTTTTTACATTATTTCGATCTCGGTCCTCAATTTAAATCTCAAGAAAAATTCTTAAATTCTGTCTTAAATTCAAAAGATTCATTTCCGAAATTACAGAATTTTAAAACACTTCCCGATATAAATAAACACGGAAAGATTTCCGAAGTATTGAAAGGCGGACAAACCGTTCTTGTTCAAATTGCTAAAGAACCGATTTCTACAAAAGGACCTCGACTAAGTTCCGAAATTTCCATTGCGGGTCGAAATTTGGTACTTATCCCGTTTTCTAATGCGGTTTCCATTTCAAAGAAAATTGTTTCGGAAGAGGAACGGAAACGTCTAAAAAGACTGATTCAAAGTATCAAACCTGATAATTTCGGGGTTATTGTAAGAACCGTAGCAAAAAATCGCAGAGTTGCCGTTTTGGATGAGGAATTGCGTGCTTTAATTATGAAATGGGAGCAGATGTTGCTCAATTTAAAAGGAATTACGCCCCCTGCCGTTGTTATGGGAGAATTAAATAAACCCGCAGCATTGTTACGTGATATTATGAACAGTTCTTTTACAAATATTCATGTTGATAATGAATCTGTTTATACCCAAATTAAAAATTATATTGCTGAAATTGCTCCCGAAAAAGAAAAAATTGTTAAATTTTACGATAAACGGACACCCATTTTTGATCATTTCGGTATAAGCAAACAAATAAAAGCATTGTTCGGGAAAACCGTTAATATGGAAAACGGTGCTTATTTAATTATTGAACAAACCGAGGCTCTTACCGTCATTGACGTTAACAGCGGAAATCGTTCTAAACGAGCTGCTGATCAGGAAACAAATGCCGTTGAAGTAAATATGATTTCTGCCGAAGAAATTGCCAGACAACTTCGTTTGCGAGATATCGGAGGAATTATTGTTGTTGATTTTATTGATATGCACTCCAATGAAAACAGGCAGAAAGTGTATCAGTACATGAAAGATCAGATGGACAGCGACAGGACAAAACACAGTATTTTGCCTTTGAGTAAATTCGGATTGATGCAAATTACACGTCAGCGTGTTCGTCCGGCAACTGATATTGAAACTAAAGAAACTTGCCCGGTTTGTGACGGTACCGGCGAAATTTCGCCCAGTATTTTATTTATCGATGAGGTTGAAAATCACCTTCAATACATGATCGGGAAATATAAAGGGAAAATCTATTTACATGTTCATCCTTATATTGACGGTTATTTAAAATGCCGTTTGTTTTCAAAAGCTTTTAAATGGCGAATGAAATACAAACGAACAATTAAAATTGTTCCGACAATTACATATTCCTTTTTAGAATATCATTTTTATGATAAGGAAGGGGAAGAGTTAAAAATATAAACATGAAAGCTGTCTGAAAAGGCAGCTTTTTTATAGAACGATTTTAAAAATATGTTTTGAATCGTTAATGTTTAAAAAATACATTCCGGAAGAAAAATTTGATAAATCAATATTTACGTGATTCTGATTGATCTCTTTCAAATAAATAAGTTCTCCGGTAATGCTTATTATTTTTACTTTTTTTAATACTTTATTTCGGAGACTTCTGATTGTAAATTGTTTATTAAAAGCAGGATTCGGAAATATTTGAATGTCGGAATTCTGAATATCAGAAACTGTTCCCGGAACATCTTCAATCGTAAAATCCGTAATTTTAGGAAGATGGTCGGATGCAATATCCGTATCATCAAAATTTAAACCGTATTGAATCAATCGTTCTGCCGACATTTCATGGGTGCAAACCGTAAACGTTTTACTGACAGTAGCACCTATATCCGAAGCAATAGTATAATCCATTCTGCCGGGCCAATAGGAATTTCCTTCTTCAGTCCATGTTGTTGCCGTTCTTGTATCGGTATGAAAAGAAATAATATTGCTTAAGTCGGTGTTATCCCAGTCCGGAGCAATATCTTCTCCGAAAGTTGAATTATCTATAATATCGCCGGTCAGCAGTGTTGTTAATTGTTGACTTAACCCGACTAAGTTTAAATCACCGCTGATAACAAAGGGTGTGCCATATGGTAAAGTGATTGCTCCGCCCGATGTTTTAACATCTCTGATAAAATTAATAATTGCATCAGCTTGGTTTTGTCGTGTATCATCATCTCCGCAACATTTAAAATGAGAATTGATAACCATAAAATCACGAGGGTAAGAATCGGGTAAATTAATTAAATTTGCAGTAATTCTGTTGATATATGTCGGGTCTATATCATAATAATCCGGAATAGGATATTTTGAACAAGTGATATTTCCGTTATCGTTTTTAATACAAGTCCATGTTCCGTCTGATACAGGTAACCATGAATTAAGTATGTTTTTAGCCTGATATTGAGTCGTATTCCAGCATTCGTTAAAAGTTATAATATCAGGATTAACGGCTGTTATAATATGTTGAAATGCACTGACTCTTTGATT
>JANTGL010000306.1 GCA_024762915.1 Bacteroidales bacterium
AATTCAAAAATTAAATTTGAATTTAGTAAAGAAAACATTTCAAAAATTACATTATACCAAGATAAAATAGGATGGTATTCGACCTCTTCATTTTTTTATATTAAGTTAGAATTGCAGGATCACTCGGATAATTATATCATAACTTCCTATATAATTGAAGAAATGTTTGTTGACAAAGAAATTAAAAAAAGAGCTATAAAAAAGAACAGATTAATTCCGAGTCCGTTTTTTGAAAAAGTGTTAAGTAATTGAATTTACATCCAATCCACGGCAGCCGGATCCGTTTCAAGAAATTTTCAAAAATTAAAACTCGTCAAACGGCTGGCAAGTATTTCAATATAAGCTCGTTGTTGGCCGGGTGGTTTGTAGTAGAGAAAGTCCGGCAGGCTGTCTCGTTCTATTAAACCGGTTGTCTCATTGTATAAACGATTAATTTTGTTATTTTAAATGACTGTTTCTTGGTTTATTTTACGAGACGCCCTGCCGGAGAATATCTTCTGCGATATACTTCCCTTATTCCCTTGAGGCTGTATAACGAAGTACGTTCGGCGGTCGGCTTTGCCGCCGTCGTACTATTTTAAAGGTTTTGCCTGATTGTGCAATATGAATAAAATAAAATTCATATTTTTGAATTCTGAAAGAACCGGCAGAGCTAAATAAGAAAATGTCAACAGGATACAAAATATCGGAACCCGAAGGTTTATATTATTTGACGCTGCAAATAGTCGGTTGGGTCGATATTTTTTCAAGAAAAATATACAAAAATATTGTCATTGACAGTTTGAAATTTCGTCTAACCGGGTTTAAGCGTAGTCAGGAGACTACTCTTATCGGGGTTTCGGAGCAGCAACAGATTCGGTAAGAGAAGCGGACGAAAGAATGATAGGATATCGTTGGTTTAATTATTTCAATAAAATGTAACTTAAAATGAATATTATAAAGAAAATATATATCTGTTGGTTTAATTCTTTTTATAAATTAATAAAATCTTCAGCAATTAATGTATTAAGCGATGCTAGGGCAATTACGATGATGTCTGTATTTGAATTAGTCCTGGCTGCTGATATTTTGGCATGTTATTTTTTATACACAAAAAAATTTATTCAAATAGGAAATGTGCTTTTTATAATCATTCCGATAGCTATTGTAGAAGCAATATTCAAGCATTATTTCTTTTATAATAAAAATAAATGGATTAACTATGTATCAGAATTTGAAAACATAGAATCAAAAAAACAATGGAGAATACTGATTATTATATGGGTTTTAAATATAGTTTTTGTTATTCTGAGTTTCATAATTTTTTTTAAGTTTACAAAAATAGAATGGACTAATTAATATTGGAAGTGTCCGGTAGTGTCCCTGCCGGGCGAAGTTTGTAACTTCGAACTATTATCACAAAAGTTTTCAACTATTAAAATACAGGGCATTTTAAAAGAGAACATCCCATTATCAAATAATTTCTACAATAAAGCTATTTGTTTTGAATAATCAATTTCATTATGAAATACGATTTTATACGATTGAAACAGACAATTAGTCTCCGAAAAACTTGACTTTTATTTTTCCGTGTTGTAACTTACCGTTTTAACCTTAAAACTCTTAGTCATGAAAACCTTAAATTTTTTTATTTTATTTCTGTTACAGGGGATTTTTTTAAATGCACAAATTACAATTAATTATGGTGATTTAGTATCTGTCGGTGATACGATTATTCAAGGGAATGATGATAATATTAGCTCTTTTTCCGTGGGAGGAACAGGGCAACAAACATGGGATTTTTCCGGAATGACGGCAGACTCCGAAGATACTTTGATTTTTATTGCTCTTGCTGATGCTCCCTTTGCAGGTGCTTTTTCCGATGCTGAAATGGTTGTAGAAATTCTTCCCGATTCCATGTTTATGTATATTGATAACGAACCGTCCTACCTACATATTCTCGGGATGGCAGCAAGTGGTTATAATGATGTGCATTCATATCCGTATCAAAATATATTGCCTTACCCTGTTACTTACGGAGATGAGTTTTATTCAGAATATACTTCAATTGTAAAATTTTCAAACGTAACAGACAGTATGATGTATAAACAATATGCAAATGATACGATAAATGTAAATGCCTACGGCGACATTACATTACCTTCCGGAACATACAATTCATTACGCTTTTATCATAATGTGTACAGGGTTGATTCTGTTTTCATGAAAACGGGAACAGATTGGATTTTACAAGGTACGCAAGAATATCCGCAGGATTATTACGAATGGTGGACCAATGATCCGACCGTAAAAATGAAAGTTGCCGAACTTCAAACCAATGAACAAGGGCTTGTTACCGGCGGGAATTTTATGAAAAGTGTTTTTGTACATAATACATCTGTTAAAAATATTGATGAACTGATACCCAATATTATTATTTCAAATATCGGAAACGGTAAAATTTATATAAAAAATATTCCGTACGGGTATAAGCGTTTGTGTATTTTTGATATTTCGGGGAAGGAAATTTATTCCGAATCAATTAACTCAAGGAACGACGAAATAAGAGTCCGAAATATTAACCCCGGAATTTACATCTTAACTTTTTTTTCTGAGAAAGGAAAAATTGCAAAGAAGATTGTACTTGACTAAAATTAAATTGATAAAAAAAGGAGCAAAATTAGTATTGCTCCTTTTAGTTATTAAAAATGTTTTATCAGTTGCCGATATGTTGACCCAAATACATATTAAATTGAAACAAGCCCATTTTATAATCCGGCAAATTTGAATACCAACGTTCTTGGGAAGCTCTTTCGGGTAAGCCGGCTAAGGTTGAATTAAATGCGAAACGATCTTCCAGCATACTGTATGCTTGTAAGGTATAAGTATTTGCAATTTCGCTTTGCTTGTTGGCATACAACTTTTTCAGAACTTCTTGATATAGAGCGCCTAATCGTCCGACATCATCTTGCATCCCTTCCAAATATTTATCGTCTAAAGAACAGTAATAATTAAGTTCTTCTTGATAATTTTCAGCGGCAGATTTTAAAATAGCCGTTCCTTTTTCGGCTTTATTAATTTTAAAATACAAATCTGCCAGCAAGACATCATAATATCCGTACGGAGATAAATCGTTTGTGAATATTCCGGTACATTTATCCAAAACCTTTTCGGCTTTTTCATTTTTACCCTCTTTAACTAATTGTTCGGCAAGTGATTTGAAACTGCTTTTAAAGTTCATAATAAAGCGACGATTATTTTCATCCAAATAAATTTTATCCGGATTTG
>JANTGL010000307.1 GCA_024762915.1 Bacteroidales bacterium
AAGCCCAGAGAATAATCTTTTTGAACTTCAAGGGTATCTTCAAAATCCGGAACAATACCGCCGGCAATTAATTTTCCGGGAATTTTTAAATTATATTTTGTGAGGTACATTAAACTGTCATGTTTAAAAGGATAATTTTTAAAATAAAAGGTTTCACGCGGATAGGCACTTCCGTTTTTTGTATTTTTATCATAATAAACATAAGACGTGTCTTTACAAATAAATACGGGAAATTTTGCAATGTTTTTAGCTCCGGATTTATTTGATTGAACATCAATTCTGATTAATCCGCTGACATTTTCAATCGTTGAGGTAAGAAATTTCGGTCGATCTTTTTCGGATGTTTCGGAAAAATTTTTATCCCAAACACGATAAACTAAAGAATCTCCTTTATTAATATTAATATCATACTTTTCGTAATTAAAATAAAAATCCGTTCCGTAATAATCTGCCATTCCGACTCTTAATCGTCCGGCAAAATACATATCTCTGTTTGCACCTAACATAAAGGTCTTTTTTGCAGGAACAAAACCAACTTTTTTTCGTTTATTTAAAACAACCTGATCGACGCCGAAAATCATTAATCGATTTGTTTTTGTATTATAAACTGCATTTATTAAAGGAAATAATTCGGCATTTTGAGATCTTTGAGCTCCCTTTGAAACAATATTAATAACATCGTAATCTTTCTTATCAAAAAAGAATTTAATGTAATCATATAATTTTTGTTTTACCGTAACATATTTTGTATTAGGGTTATAATCCAGAAAGCCTTCATACCAAAGTCCCATCAACCGATGAACAACACCGGCTTCACTTTGCTTTACAAATTTTGCATATTCTTGAACATAAAAACTTCGAGAATCAATTTTTCGCGTAAATTTTTTAATGTCAAAAAGAGGATTACCCAATTCATACATTCGGTGTTTTGTAAAATCTCCTTTCGTAAAATAATCAACAGATTTTATATTTGCGACATTTCCTAATTTAGAATAAAACCGAATTAAAGTATCTTTAATATTCCAGGTGATATTATCTGTAGCAATATATACTTTTTGGTATGAATCATAATACGGAAGATTACCTGTTCCTTTATGATTTCTGGTAAATGAAAATTCATTATTTTTAATTCGAATTCTTACATTCGGATGGGTAATTGAATCTGATTTTCCGAGAAACAATGTGATTCCTGCTTGATTTGAAGCCAATAAGCTGTCTAATGAAGAAAACTCATTTGATTTTGCTTTAAAATATTCTCTTCCGTTTTTAACATACTCAGCTTGGGCCTGAATACTGTCGGAACCGACATATTTTAAAACAGGTCCTTTCATTTCTATACCGCTTTTAAAAGTGATATAATCCTGTTTACTTTTTACTTCAAAATTATATTCATAGGATCTGAAATACGGATAAAAACCTTGCTTTTTTGCACGTTTTGAAGCTTTATCATGAAACTTTCCGAATATCGGATAATCCAGTATATCCTTATTAACAAAACTTACGGAATCAGCTTTATATTCATTCTTTTTTAAATCAATACGATAGGTATTCAAATTTGCTTTTATTTGATCCGGAGAATAATCGAAATATGCCCAATCTGCATATCCGTTTTTACCGTTCCATTTCGATTGTAATATTATAAATGAACCGTTTGTTTTATATATATTTAAAGTGTCACCATCCGTACTTAAAGATTCCAAGTTTGTGTTAGTCATCTGAATTGAAAACACCGATTTCCGAGAATCAAAATTAAATTTATAAATACCTTCATTATATTTCCAAACGGAAGCTTTAATATTCATTAAATAATTGTTTGTAATAAAATTATAAATCCCGTCCGTAAACAATTTAATTTGAGAAGATGTAACACTTGGCGTATGCATTAATTTATTATAATATTGTAACCATATATTAAAATCTCCGGAACGTTCATCCCTTAATTTTACGACTGTTTGAATAAAATACCAAAATGTTTTATTTTCATCAAAATGTTTATCTGACTGATAGTTAACAGCATCTGTAATTATATTTCGTTCACTTTTATCAAATTTTGCAATCCACATTTCTTTTAATTCCGAAATAACGGAATCTTTTGTTTGCAAAACGCTGTCTTTTAATATATTTTCAGAAGTAATTTGATAATATTTTTTTAATTCGGACGGAAGACTGTCAACGGTAAAGACATTAACGGATTGGGAAAATCCGAAAAAAGAAAAAGAGAAAATGAAAAACAATAAATACAGGATTCTTAGTTTCATTATTGAAGATTAAATAATTTGAATAAATAAAAATATCAGCTTTTCATTTGTTTTGTTTCGAACAAAATTAATGAAAAATATAAATTGTAAATATAAAAATAATAATTTAACGAGGAATTATTCAATTTTTAATAAAAAAATATGACATTTGCACACTATGAGTAAGTCCGAAAAAACAATTAAAACACTTTTTATGATTTTTTTTATTGCTCTGCTTACTTATGCAATGATGGCTGTTATTACACATTTTTCATTGAATTATCAACTTCCGAATTATAAATTTACACAAAGTTTGATATCAATTTTTGATTTTTCAACCGATATTTTTAAGTTTTTTATCGGGTTTATTTTAATTAATATTATCTGGATATCACTGGCAATTTTGATATTTTATATTACTAAATTAATTCGTCGCTGAAATGAAATATCGTATTTTTACATTTATTCCGGTAATCATATTTTCTGCAAAATTACTTTCGGCACAAGAATTAAAAGTTTATGAATTTCCTCGCGGAAATATGCGATTAATGTTTTATAATACCGAAAATTTATTTGATACATTTGATGACAGCTTAAAAATTGACGAATCATTTTTGCCTGCCGGTGATCATCACTGGACTCCCTCAAAATATTACAAAAAAATTAATAATGTTTCAAAAGTAATCACTGCCGTCGGTCAATGGCAAGAACCGGAAATAATCGGTTTATGCGAAATTGAAAATAGAAGAGTTCTTGAAGATTTGACAAAAAAAACAGCGCTGAAGAAAATTAAATATCGTATTATTCATAAAGAATCTCCGGACAGAAGAGGTATTGACGTCGGTCTGTTATATCGTCCCGATAAATTTTTCCCGATTAAATATGAAGCAATCAGAGTAAAATTTCATTTTGATGCCAATAAACCGACCAGAGATATTCTGTATGTGAAAGGTACGAACATTTACAAAGATACTTTGCATATTTTTATTAATCACTGGCCTTCGCGCTGGGGCGGACAAAC
>JANTGL010000308.1 GCA_024762915.1 Bacteroidales bacterium
ATTCTTAAAAAACCGGCACATTGTTCAAAAGCTTTATCGCCGAGCCGTTTTACTTTTTTAAGTTCCTTACGCGATTTAAACGAACCGTTTTCAGTTCTGTAATCCACAACATTTTGTGCAATTTGTTCACCCAAACCGGAAACATAAATCAGTAAATGCTTGCTGGCCGTATTTAGGTCCGCACCCACGGCATTTACACAACTTTCCACAACCATATCCAAACTTTTTTGGAGTTCTTTTTGATTGACATCGTGTTGATATTGCCCGACACCGATTGATTTCGGATCAATTTTTACCAATTCGGCAAGCGGATCTGCCAAGCGCCTTCCTATTGAGACAGAACCTCTTACGGTAACATCATAATCAGGAAACTCTTCACGGGCAACTTTTGATGCCGAATAAACCGATGCGCCGTCTTCACTCACCACAAACACTTTCACATCTCTGTCGAAACGGACTTTATTTCGCACAAAATCTTCGGTTTCGCGACTTGCCGTTCCGTTACCGATTGCGATTGCTTCAATTTTATAGGTGCTTACTAAAGAGGCAACTTTTTTTCCTGCTTGAAATGTTTCTTTTTGAGGCGGATGCGGATAAATGGTTTCATTATGCAATAAATTTCCGTGTTCATCGAGGCAAACAACTTTACATCCTGTTCGAAAACCCGGATCAATTGCTAAAATACGCATTTCACCCAAAGGCGGTGCAAGCAAAAGTTGACGCAAATTATCCGTAAAAACTTTTATCGCTTCGGCATCTGCTTTTTCCTTTGCCGCTTTTGAAAATTCGTTTTCAATAGAAGGCAACAACAATCTTTTATAGGCATCATCAATTGCATCCTGAACCAGTGCCGTTGCGTTTGTATCACCCTTCAAGAAAATTCGATCCAATTTTTCCAATGCTTTATTTTCATCGGGATGAATTTTAACTCTCAAAAATCCTTCATTTGCACCTCTGAAAACTGCCAACAAACGATGTGAAGGAATTTTATTTAATGCTTCGTTAAACTCAAAATAATTTTCATATTTCAAAGCTTCTTCTTTTTTAGATTTAACCAAATCAGAATATACTTTTGCAGAATATTTGAATTCTCGACGAACGGCATCACGCGCTTGTTTATCTTCGTTAATTTGTTCTGCTATAATATCTTTAGCCCCTTGCAGCGCATCTTCAACGGTTTCAACCTCATCATTCAAATATTTTTCGGCTTCGCTTTCAATATCTTCGATATCTTGTCGAAACAATGTCTTAGCAAAGGGTTCCAAACCTTTCTCTTTGGCTTTTACGGCACGTGTTTTTTTCTTTTGTTTATACGGCAAATACAAATCTTCCAATTCCGATAAATCGTATGTTGCATTAATTTTTGCTTTTAAATCATCGGTTAATTTTCCTTGTTTTTCGATTGTCAGAAGAATACTTTCACGTCTTTTTTCAAGTCCTTCAAGTTTTTCCGAAAGATTTTTTATATCGGAAATTTGAACTTCATCCAAAGTTCCCGTCATTTCTTTTCTGTATCGGCTGATAAAAGGTACGGTAGCACCTTCTTTAAGTAAAGTTATTGTGTTCTCAACCTGTTTAGTTGTAATATTTAACTGCTCGGCAATTATTTTAAAATGTTCTGTAATCATAAATTCAAATTTAAAAGGAATGCAAATTTAATATAAAAGAATGATGTTCGGAATTATTCGTTTAAAAGCTTTTTTATATATTTGTTATTTTACTAAAATTCAAGAAAATGAAAATTACGTTTCTCATAACTTTAATCACGATATTCGGCATCAATTTAAATGCACAAGATCGAATAACAGGAAAAACCTTTGCAACCCGTTCGGAAGTTATCGGACAAAACGGAATGGTTGCAAGCAGCCAACCTTTGGCTACTCAAATCGGACTGCAAATTTTAAAAGACGGAGGAAATGCAATTGATGCAGCTATTGCCGTAGATGCCGCATTAGGGTTAACGGAGCCGACAGGTTCGGGTATCGGCGGTGATTTATTTGCAATTGTTTGGGATGCAAAATCACAAAAATTATACGGGATTAATGCAAGCGGATACTCCCCCGGGAAATTAAGTTTAGACTATTTCAAAAAACAAGGATATAAAAAGATACCTGCTTTCGGACCTTTGCCCGTTACGGTTCCCGGTTGTGTTGACGGATGGTTTAAGTTACACGATAAATTCGGAAAACTGCCGATGAAAGATATTTTAGCTCCGGCAATTGACTATGCCGAAAAAGGATTTCCTGTTTCAGAACTCATTGCTTATTACATGCAACGTTCGGTTCCGTTTTTGGCATCAAAATATCCCAATGTGCTTGAAACTTATACGACAGACGGAAAACATGCACCTGCAAAAGGTGATATTTTTAAAAATCCGAAATTAGCCGAAACATATAAAATTTTGGCAAAAAAAGGGCGGGATGCATTTTATAAAGGTGAAATTGCAAAAATTATCTGTAATTTTATACAAGAACAAGGCGGATTTTTATCCGTTGAAGATATGGCAAATTTTGAAGCAGAATGGGTTGATCCTGTATCGGTAAATTATCGCGGTTATGATGTTTGGGAACTTCCGCCTAACGGTCAAGGAATTACGGCTTTGGAAATGCTCAATATTTTGGAACAATATGATTTTTCAAATATTCCTTTTGAAAGTGCCGAACGTATTCACTATTTTATCGAAGCTAAAAAGTTAGCGTTTGAAGATCGAGCTCATTATTATACCGATCCGAAATTTGCAGATGTTCCCGTGAAAGAATTAATATCAAAAGAATATGCAAAAAAACGCAAAGAATTGATTAATGATAAACGCGCAGGAAAATACACCTACGGAAATATTACAAACGGAGAAACGGTTTATTTAACAACGGCAGATAAAGACGGAAATATGGTTTCCCTTATTCAAAGTAATTATCGAGGAATGGGTTCCGGAATGGTGCCTCCCGAATTGGGTTTTATGCTTCAGGACAGAGGAGAACTTTTCAGCTTGAATGAAGAAGATGCCAATAAATTTGAACCTCATAAAAGACCGTTTCACACGATTATCCCGGCATTTATAACCAAAGACGGAAAACCTTATATTAGTTTCGGAGTTATGGGCGGAGATTTTCAACCGATGGGACATGTTCAAATTGTTATGAATTTAATTGATTACGGTATGAATTTGCAAGAAGCCGGCGATGCTCCGAGAATTTCTCACAGCGGTTCAAGTTCTCCGACAGGCGAACGTGTAAACGGAACCGGAGAAATCAGTTT
>JANTGL010000309.1 GCA_024762915.1 Bacteroidales bacterium
GAGTTTGAATATTTTTTTATGTTATGCAACATAAAATTGGGAAGATTCTTGTAAAAGAGAGATTTTTCACCGAAAAGATTGGTTTTTCGGATTTAAAGTAACCCGAGTTACCTTACTTGTGTATGGAAGGAAACTCGGGGCTATTGATTTGACAGATAAGTAGGTTATATATCGATTTTTATAGGGCAAACAAGTTCAAAAGATTTATATTTTATTAAAAATTATATGATAAACCCAAACTCCCCATTTTTGAAAGTTTTGTATAGACACCGGCAGGTACCCTGTAATTTTTATCCGTTAAATTTATGATTGCCGTTCCGATACCGATCCTGAAAGCAAAATCCATTTTTTTATATAGTTTAACTTTTCCGCCTAAGCCGAAATTATTTTCAAATACAAACATCGGGTCGGCATTTACGGAATTGATGATAACTATTTCATAGCCGTCGTCAGTATATCCGAAATGATCCGGAAATTCATTATGAATACCCATATAAGCAATTTGTAAATTGTAAAATAAAAACGGTCTTAATTTAGAATCGGAAATATGAAAATAATATTCATCACCAAGTATTAAACCGAAATTTTGAATTTTTTTTGACGGATGAAACCGGTCTTGAAATATATATTCTTTAGTGTCGGTAACTCGCATTACATCAAATGAACGATAACGAATACCGGCAAACAGACGATTGTTTTTACCGCTTGCAAAACCGTAGTCGAATTCCAAACTGCCGCCGATAAATGATTGTTGACCGTACACGGAAATATTGTGTTTTTCAATTTGTGCAGACATATTGTTTAATAAAAAAACTGAGCTTAAAATTAAAAATAGAGTTTTCATAGGCATATTTTTTATTATTTATTAATGGTTGTTCAGAATATCCATAAAAAAATTCATCTTGTTTGGTTTGAACTTTTTTTCTTCAGGATATTTCATAATTATTTTTTATGGTTAAAAATTGCACCGATTGTAAAATTTATTTGCGGGTCTTTAGCTTTTCCGTTGTAAGTTACAATCGGAGTATTTTTTAAATGAATAAATATAATACCAACCCCGGTTTGGGCAAATAAATCAATATTTTTATATACGGGAAAACGAACTCCGAAACCAATTGAATGTTGAAATGTAAACAGAGGTTCAGATAAAAATTTATTATCTACAAGATACAACTCCTTATTATTATACATTCCGTATGGGAAAAGACTGTTTGTAAATCTGATTCGATTATAAAACATATGAAAATCGTAATATAAGTATGGCGTTATATCTGAATTCTTAATATGGAAAGAATAGGAATAAGCCATATTTAACCCTAAATGTTGTATAAAATCAGAAGCATAAAATTGTCTTTTATAGGTCCAATGACCATTCGTATCATAATTAAAATTTAAAAAAAACAATAAACCGGCAGAAAAACTGTGATTATTAATATTTTTTTGAAACGCGGCTTCAATATTATCTCCTGTATGATCCCAATGATAACTTAATTTAAAGGCATTGTTCTTTTGAGAGTATAAAGAAATTGTAAAAAGCAAATAAAAACATATAAATAATATTCTTTTAAACATAAGGCATTTATTTTAGTTATTAATTTGGAATAAAAATCAGTCAAGAAGAAAAATAATATCTTCCTGACTGATATAAAAAATTTGTGTTTACGGAATAAAAGTTCCTATTGTTTTAACATATCCTTTTGAATATCGGTATTTAGTGCCGCCTAATTTCCATGGGTTACTTTCAGTATTTACAGACGGGTCAAAAGCATACCATTCGTTATTATACTTCATTTGTCCGTTTAAATACCAACCATTTAAACGTCCTAAATTTTTATTTGTCGTATACCAATCAAATTCAAATGTGTTAAAAATTAAATATGTACAATCAGAAGCTTTATATCCGATTGTTTTATTTGACGATAAATCTTTCCCGACATCTTTTCTTTTAACATTGGCAATTCTTTCGTTTGTATATACGTACTCAACCGAACCATCGTTGAATTCTCTCATTGAAGATAATTCAAATTCCGATCCGCCGGAACGTTCATAATTATATGTTATTTTAAATTTATCAGTACGGTAAGAATTCCCTGATTTTACTTCTTTATTGTTATTTTTTGAAGAAGCATAATAATCATAGCAAATCATTTTTTTTGTTTTTTCATTCTCTATTTGTTTCTCTGTAGAAAGAGAAATAATTAAAACAGGATTTGCATTTTTCATTGCATCATCTTCTGTTAATAAGAATTCTTCCCATTCATTTTCAGCATTTAATTTCCATGCAATAATTGCATTTTCAATCCCTTTTTCCGGTATATCCTTAACTTCAATTCCGGGTGATACAATTACGGGTAAAGAAAAATCTGCATGTTTTAAATTCGGTATAAAAATCACGGGTTTGTAGCTTATACTTTTATAACGAAAATTATCTGATATAGTTACATAATTCAAATTTTCTTTTTCGTTTGTAATTGCCGATAAATTTGCATTCTTTAATTTATTGTTAATTTCGGTTTCAACAGTATTTTTTTGTGAAATAAATTCATCAAAGGGATAAATTTGTAATTGTGAATTTTTTACATGCTCTTCAATATCCTGCAAAAATGCTTTATTTTTTACAATTTCCGTTAAAGCAATCCCGAGATAATACGAATTTTTATCTACATTCATATCTTCTTTATCCGGATTGCTTAAAATCCAGTTTATATCATTGCCGGTTAACAAATCAGCTTTTTTATCCGCATTAACAACATCGTTTTTAACAATTCCGGTTTCATCTCCCGGCACAATCGCCTTTTTCTCACAACTCTGCAAAGTAACAAACGTTACGGCAATTAAAAATATTACGGTTTTTATAAGATTATTTTTCATTTTAATTAGTTTTGTAATTAATAAATTTTGTTAATTTTCCTTATCCCGAAAAGTTTGCTGACCAAGTACGGATAAGGTTTTTTGTTTTGCGTGTAGAAAGACAAAAAAAGGAACTCCCTGCAAAGCCGATTTCGTATAAGAATTTGCTTTACTTATCGGTTATTATCTCATAGGCATTTAATTTTTCGGGTTTTTATAATTATAGTTTTCGGTTAAATACTTTTTTATCAGGGCAAAGGTAAATCATGGCACTCTCATGTCATGAGAGTTTGAATATTTTTTTATGTTATGCAACATAAAATTGGGAAGATTCTTGTAAAAGAGAGATTTTTCACCGAAAAGATTG
>JANTGL010000310.1 GCA_024762915.1 Bacteroidales bacterium
ATCCAAACAATTATCTTACACTCGGAGGAACAACTTTTGCTCCGGTTAATTTAGCAGCTTCGGCTTCTCAAGATTTTACTTTTGCCGGTGCTTCGGCTGATATGAATACACCTCTCGGAAGCCCCGTCGGACTTCAATTAGATGTTGCTGCCGGTGCAAGTGCTCAATATACCGATGTCAGTAATCAGGATTTAATTATCGGTATTGTACCGATTTATCCCATCAGTGACGAAGGAACCCTAAATGTTTGCACGGGAACGTTTTATGATTCCGGATTAGATGCCGGCGAATATGATAATAATGAAGATTACACAATGACTTTTATGCCCGGAACTTCAGGAAAAATGATTAGTATGGATTTTATTTCATTTGATACCGAAAGCGGCTACGATGATCTTAAAATTTACAACGGAACAAGTGCTTCTGCCACATTAATAGGTACATATGACGGTACAAACAGTCCCGGAACGGTAACGGCCGATAATACCGACGGTGCATTAACCTTTGTTTTCCATTCCGACGGCTCCGTTACACATGCCGGTTGGGAAGCTTCTGTTTCTTGTGTCGAATCGTTTGAAATAACATTTCATGTAACCGACGGAACAAATCCGGTCGAAGGTGCTGCTGTTACTTTTGAAAGTACAACATTAAATACCGATGCTTCGGGAAATGCCGTTTTTAATGTTCTTGACGGAACAAATCTGCCGTATTCGGTTACAAAAACAGGATATTATGATGCTAACGGTACGGTGAATGCCGATGCCGATAAAACGGTTGATGTCGTAATGAATTTAATTCCGACTTATGATATTACTTTCAGCGTTACCGACGGAACAAATCCGATTGAGGCTGCAAACGTTACGTTTAACGGTTCTTCCCTTAATACCGATGCTTCGGGTATTGCTCTGTTTTCGGATGTTGAAGAAGGAACAAATTTGGCTTATTCAATTGCAAAAACAGGCTACCATGTCGTAACCGGAACACTTGATGCGGATGCCGATAAAACCGTTTATATTGTCATGAGCTTAATTCCGGCATATAATGTTACGTTCAGCGTTACCGACGGAACAAATCCGGTTGAGGGTGCAGCTGTTACTTTTAACGGTTCTTCCCTTAATACGAATGCTTCCGGAATTGCCGTTTTTAATGATGTGGAAGAAGGAACGGGTTTAACATATTGGGTTACAAAAACCGGATTTGAAAATGCTACCGGTACAGTGGATGTTGATGCCGATAAAACGGTTGATGTTGTTTTAACGCATACATACACAATTACCTTTAACGTGACCGACGGAACAAATCCGATTGCAAGTGCAAACGTCAACTTTGACGGGAGAAATTTTGCTACCGACACAAACGGTGATGCTGTTTTTGCAAACTGTTCCGAAGAATTAGCAATGGCTTATGTCGTATCTAAATCAGGATATAATAATACAAGCGGAACCGTGGATATTGATGCTGATAAAACCGCAAATGTTATTCTTACAACAGCTGTAGGAGTATCAAATCTTGAAAATAAAATCAGTATTATTCCCAACCCGAATAACGGATTGTTTACAATAAAAACAGAGGGTTTAAGCTCTCCGAATTCTGTTGTTGAAATTTATTCCGTCAGCGGAAAGAAAATTTATCAAACCAATATAAATTCTTCTTCTTTTGATATTGATTTAGGACATCAAGCAAAAGGAATCTATTTTATTAAAATAACGGCCGGTAAGCAGGTGTTTAATTCTAAATTAATTATTAAATAAATTCTGATACATTACTAAAAAAGCCCTCAATTGAGGGCTTTTTTTATGTAATAACCTGAATTCAAGAAAAGATTTATTTCAATTTTATCCCCTCATCAAATCTTCAATTTCCTTAACCGTTTTAGGTATCGGTTTACCTAAAACACGACAACTCTTGTCGGTAATTAAAATATCATCTTCTATTCGAATGCCTCCGAAATCTCGGTATTCTTCAAGTTTTTGGTAATTAATAAATTGAGAAAGTTTGTTTTCTTTTTTCCATATATCAATTAATGCCGGAATAAAATAAATTCCCGGTTCAACCGTAATAACAAAACCGGGTTCTAATTTACGTGCCATTCTTAAAAATGCCAAGCCGAATTGATCGCTTCGTTTTACGGTATCATCATAACCAACATAATTTTCGCCGAGACCTTCCATATCATGAACATCCATTCCCATCATATGTCCCAAACCGTGCGGATAAAATAAGGCATGTGCTCCGTTTGCAACGGCTTCGTCAATATTGCCTTTCATCAATCCGATGTCTTTAAGCCCTTGTGCAACTACTTTTGCAGAAAGCAAGTGCATGTCTTTATACATAATTCCCGGCTTACTGTTTTTGATAACTTCAAAATTTGCATTCAATACGGTTTCATAAACTTCTTTTTGTTTTTGCGAAAACTTTCCGCCTACGGGACTTGTTCTTGTAATATCGCTGCAATAATGCATGGGTGATTCGGCACCGGCATCGGTAACCATTAATTGTCCGGCTTTTATGATATTTTCGTGATGATGATTATGCAAAATTTGACCGTTTACCGATAAAATTACGGGAAATGATACAGGGCCGCCGTGAGCTAATGCAATCCCTTCAATTTTACCGTAAATTTCTTGCTCTTTTATTCCGGGCATTGCCGATTTCATGGAAGTTGTGTGCATTTTATAAGCCACATCAACCGTTCTTTCAATATCTTCAATTTCGCCCGGTTCTTTTATTGAACGTAACTTTACAACCGCTTTGATAAGTTCTTCCGAAACATTATTATTAATTTCGCTTGCCGGAATACCGAGCAATTTTTCTGAAAGAAGTTTTATTTGTGCTCTGTAAGCCGGTAAAAAATGAATTTTTCTGCCTTGTTTTAAAGCTTTTTCAATAAACTCATCAACTTTTAAAAGGGGAAACGAATTTTTTACGCCGTTTTTCCCGGCAAATTCTTTCATTGTCGGTTGCTCACCCATCCATATTATATCATCAATATCAACATCGTTTCCGAACATGTAATCTTCGCCGCTGTCAACATCAATTATTCCGATTATATCGGGTTGTTTGACACCGAAAAAATACAAAAAAGAACTGTCTTGCCTGAATGTAAACGTATTGGCCGGATAATTAAACGGAACATCCGAATTTCCGGGAAGAAAGATCAATCCGCCTGATAATTGTTTGATTAAATTTT
>JANTGL010000311.1 GCA_024762915.1 Bacteroidales bacterium
ACGGGATTTATACAATTAAATATTATAAGAATACCGGAGACAATACAAATGCTGTTCTCGAAGAACAATACGGTCCGAATAATCCGGCTGACGGAATTTTTTTCGGAAATACACCGTTTATAAGCTTTGTCGATATTGATAATGACGGAGATTTAGATGCATTCATAACAGATCAAAATAATAATAATTTCTTCTTTGCTAAAAATATAGGAAATGCAACAAATCCCTATTTTGTTCAAAAAACCGGCTCGGATAATCCTTTAAACGGAATAGATCCTCAAAATATGCAAAAATTAAGCTTTGCCGATATTGATAATGACGGGGATTTAGATGTTTTTATAAATACATATAACGGAAATCCCTATTTATACAGAAACACAGGTGATGCCGGAAATCCTGCTTTTACACCTGAAGATGCTTCTTCTTTTTTCCCTGTCAGTTTTTCATCTTCTTTATATAGTATGCTGTTAAATGATCTTGACGGCGACGGTGATTCAGATGCACTTATAAGCGGAAATCGTTATTTTGAAAATCAAGGATCAGTAACAACTCCGAGTTTTGTTGAGGTTACCGGCAATTCAAATCCTTTTAATAATATTAATAATATCAGTATACCTGAGTTAATTGATTTAGATACCGACAGTGATTTGGATTTACTTTTCGGCAGTTATCAGGGAATTGAATACTACAAAAATACCGGAACCGTAAATTCGGCAATTTTTGAAAATACAAGCGGTGGTATTGATTCGACATATTACGTGATGCCGGATTTTGTCGATATCGACAATGACGGAGATTACGATATGTTTGTAGGTATTTATAATGCAACAGCCGGAGCTTTCAAATATGCTTATTATAAAAATACCGGTACTGCCGAATCTCCTGTTTTTGAAAAACAAGCATGGGCTGATAACCCGTTGGATGCTGTTGAAAATTCATCTTTTATTCCGGTTTTGAAATTTGCAGATATTGATAATGACGGTGATTTTGATGTTTTTACCGCAGGTCTTTTTTATGATGCCCCAAGATATTTTGAGAATACCGGAACAGCTGATAATGCTGTTTTTACGGAACAAACCGGAGCAAACAATCCATTGGATGCATTATCATCCGATAATTATATATTAGATTATGATTTTGTTGATATTGATAATGACGGTGATTTGGATTTCTTTTACAGCGAATCATACTTTTATAATGAAATATTATTTTTCAGAAATACCGGAACAGCTGATACCCCTGTATTTACTGATGAAGAAAGTCCGGTTACAATCCCTGATTCATGGATGTATCTTTTACCCGAATTTGCCGATGTGGATAATGACGGCGATTACGATTTGCTTGCCGGCGGTGTTGATTATGATATAGGTCAGTGGAAAGTATTGTATGCCGAAAATAAAGGAACAGCTGATGCTCCTGATTTTGAAGCACAATACGGCAATCTTAATCCCTTAAATTTGTCTGTGTATGTCCCGGGAATCTCATTAGTTGATATCGATAATGACGGTGATCAGGATGCTTTTGTAGGAACATATCCGGGAACGATTTTTTATTTTAAAAATAAAACAATCAGTGTCGGACTTGATGCCCTTGATAAAAATACGCTTTCGGTATATCCGAATCCGGCAAGTGATGAGATAAAACTTGATTTGTCATCTTTTAATCAAAAGGAAGTCGGGGTATCAATTATTGATATTACCGGAAAAACAATTGCTGCATTTAATATGAAAGATACAAATACGATTGATGTAAGCAATTTTAAAAGCGGTATTTATTTCATAAAAGCAAGTGATTCGCAACACAGCGAAACGGCAAAATTAATCGTAAAATAATTTTGGTTTGTTATGTATTCTAAAAAAGTAAAACCCGCAAAATTGCGGGTTTTTTTGATTTAAATATATTTTAAAATTTTAGAGATTTTTCTGTGAAAATCTGTGTCTTCTGTGTGAGATTTTTCTTATCCGAGATATTTTTTCAAAGGGTTGCTTCGTGAAGTTGTTCGTAAGCGTTTAATCGCTTTTTCTCTGATTTGACGAACACGTTCGCGTGTTAATCCGAATTGTTGTCCGATTTCTTCCAAAGACATTTCTTCAATACCGATACCGTATGAAAGTTGGAGAATTTTACTTTCGCGTTCATCCAATGTTGCAAAAACACGTTCAATTTCTCGTCTTAAAGATTCGTGAATTAATGAATTATCCGTAACCGGAGAATCATCATCCGACAGCACATCCAATAAATTATTGTCTTCGCCTTCTTGAAAAGGAGCATCAACGGAAACATGACGTCCCGATACTTTCATGGTTGAAATCACTTTCGATTTCGGAATTTCTAAAATTTCCGCTAATTCTTCCGGAGACGGCTTTCTTTGAAATTTTTGCTCGAATTCCGCAACGGCTTTTCTGTATTTACTTAAGGAACTTACTTGATTTAACGGTAATCTTACAATACGAGATTGTTCGTTAATTGCTTGCATAATTGATTGACGAATCCACCATACCGCATAAGAGATAAATTTAAAACCTCGCGTTTCGTCAAATTTTTCGGCCGCTTTAATCAAACCTAAATTGCCTTCATTAATAAGGTCAGGCAAACTTAATCCTTGGTTTTGATATTGCTTTGCAACCGAAACAACAAATCTTAAATTTGCCCTTGTCAATTTTTCAATTGCCGATTGATCGCCTTTTCGAATGCGTTGAGCCAATTCAACTTCTTCTTCCACACTGATTAAATCGTATCTTCCGATTTCTTGTAAATATTTATCAAGGGATGCACTTTCGCGATTAGTAATTGACTTGGTAATTTTTAATTGTCTCATAAATCGACTTTAGATATATTCTGATTATACAAAAATTATTCCCTGTTTTGAAAAGGGCTGCAAACTTAACTCTTTTTATTTTATTACGAACAAATATTATTAAATTAAATTACAATATTTATCATTCTTCCCGGAACAACAATTATTTTCTTTACATTTTTGCCTTCCAAACGTGTGACTGTTCTTTCGTCTGATAATGCAATTCTTTCTATTTCAGACTTTTCCGTATCTTTGGCAATCTCAAGAGTAAATCGTGTTTTCCCGTTAAATGCTACAGGATATTTTACGGTATCTTCAACTAAAAAAGCATTATTAAATTCGGGAAATAGTGCATCAACAATTGAACCGGAATTTCC
>JANTGL010000312.1 GCA_024762915.1 Bacteroidales bacterium
GAATATGATAAACCGCATCGGTAATCGGCATAAAAATTTTGTGTTTTTTATTGATTTCATAAATGCCCTTTACGGCATAATACCCTTCGGCAATCATTTTCATTTCAAGTTGTGCGGATTTTACGGAATAGCCTTTGCCGATCATGGTTCCGAAAATCCAGTTGCGACTGAATTTTGAATAGGCCGTAACCAACAAATCGCCCAAATAAGCCGAATTTTTAATATCTCGAGTTATGGGATGCACGGTATCCGCAAAGCGTTTTATTTCTCTTATGGCATTTGATACCAAAACGGCCTGAAAATTATCGCCGTAACCCAATCCGTGACAAATTCCCGATGCCAAAGCAAAAATATTTTTCAGTACTGCGGAATATTCCGTTCCGTAGATATCGTCCGAAATATTAATTCTTGTGTATTGTGTTTTTAGTCTGTTTCCGACAAATTCAGCTAAAGATTTATTTTCGGAAGCAACCGTAAGATAAGATAAGCGTTCAGCAGCAATTTCTTCGGCATGGCAAGGCCCCGTAATAATTCCGATATTTTTTGTCGGGACACTGTATTTTTGTTTGAAGTATTCGGCAAAAATCAAATTATCGTCGGGGATTATTCCTTTTACGGCAGAAATAATATATTTATCGGATAAATTAAAAGTATTTTTTGCCAAAGCATTTTTAATAAATGCCGAAGGAATTGCAAAAATTAACACATCCGATTTTTGTATCACGGTATTTATATCGTTGTAAAGTGAAAATTTTTCGGTTTGTAATTCAAGCGAACTTAAATAATATTTATTTCTGCTTCGCTTTTTTATGTGTTCGATATTTTCCGAATTCCGAATATACCAATTAATGTTTTCGGCAATGCCGGAATCACTTATTATTTTTACAATAGCGGTTGCCCAACTTCCGCCGCCGAGTATTCCGATTTTTTTATTTAACATCTTTCCACTTAAATGTTTGAATCATTCGGTCAATGTCTTTTCTCAGGAATTTTAGAGCGGGAGCTAAGGAGTCTTTATTCGGTACATTATTAAAATAAAAAGCACCTCTGATAAAATTTTGTGTGCTGTCAGTCAGATAAAATTGAATTTGAGAAGCAACATCACCTTTTATGTCGTATAAAATACCGTAAACTTTTTCATCTTTGTTTTCCCAAATTTTCGTTTCAATTGCATCGGCTTTTATGCTGTGTTTGTATGCTAATTCACGAGTGTCTTCTTCATAAGTACTTAAATTATTGCTTATGTTTTTGTAGCTTAAAAATACCGTTGCGTTAAACTTCGGAAAAACCCAATCAGCCCAATATTTTTGTGCATCTTTACTGTTGTCTTTTATCATTTTTGAATATACGGGTATTTCAAAAGAATAAGGATAAGCGGAATCAAACAGCCGGTATTCTTTTTCGGGAAAATCAATGCGTAAATAGCCGTGCGGTTTCGGGTAATAATTCTCTTTGCAGGATATTGTAATTAAAATAAAAATAATTAAAGGGAAAAGTATCGTTTTTAATTTCATTTGTTAACTGATTTTTAATTTAATTTTCTTAATTTTTCGATTGTCGGCAGCATCAATCGTAAACGTATATTTTCCTATTTTTATTTCATCTCCTTTTTTCGGAATTTCGCCTTGTTTTTCTAAAATTAAGCCTGCTAAGGAATCGGCTTCTCCTCTGATTTCCTCGAAAATATCTTCTTTGATATCCAATATTTTATAAAAGTCATTCAGCTGTATTTTACCGTCAAAAATGTAGTTATTGTTATCAATTTTTTGATATAAGAGATTTTCTTCATCGGTTTCGTCACTAATTTCACCAACGATTTCTTCAATAATATCTTCCATGGTAACAATTCCGGAAGAACCGCCGTATTCATCAGTTACAACAGCTAAATGGATTTTCTTTTCACGAAATTCTTCCAATAAATCGTTTATTTTCATTGTTTCGGGTACAAAAAACGGCGGCTTCATAACCTCTTGCCAGGGATAATTTTCGTCATTAATATTTTTCAATAAATCTTTAATCAATAAAATACCTTTTATGTTATCAAAATTTTCTTCATAAACAGGAATTCTTGAATAGCCGGATTCAATAATTAAAGATTTGAGTTTATTAAAAGAATAATTAATATCGGCGGAAACAACATCTACGCGCGGTTTCATAATTTCTTTCACGTCAATACTTCCGAATGTTACAATTCGTTCAAGAATATCCTTGTCTTGTTTTATATCGGCTTCGGTAAGTTCCAAAGCATCGGATAAATCTTCAACCGAAACATTTTTTTTCATTTTTAATCGCTTGTTAACAATTGATGTTGAGTTGATTAACAACTTACTGACGGGAGAAAATAATTTCATCGAAAGCATCAAGGGGATAACGGTAAATTTTGCAAATGATACTGAAAATTCCGAAGCATATACCTTGGGAATGATTTCACCGAACAGCAATAAAATAAATGTTATAATTCCTATTTGAATAATAAATCCGATGACCGGTGATGCCGAAAAATCAAATGCTAAATTTAAGATGTATGAAGTGAGAATAACAATTCCGATATTGATAAAATTATTGGCAATTAAAATAGTTGCTAAAAGTTTTTCATGATTTTTTAAGATTTGCAATATCAAATCGGATTTTTTTGTGTCGGATTTTTTTAATTTGTCTTTTTGGTCCGGCGATAAAGAAAAAAAAGCAACTTCGGAGCCGGAAACCAAAGCCGAAGAAAATAATAATATGATACTTCCGGCTAAGCCGATATAGAATCCTGTTGAAAGTGATTTAATAATAATATTCAGAATATAAAGTGTCTGAAAAGGTTCCGAGTCCAAGGGTTTAAAATATTAGTTAATAAAAAAGAAAAGATGTCGGTATTTAGCCGACATCTTTTTGCAGATATCATTCGTTAAAACGGTAAATCGTCAACATCGTTAAAATTTTCGCCGTCGTTTAAATCAGCAGGGGGTTCCTGAACATTTGAAGATGCAGAATTTTGATTGTCTGATTGATTTGAACCGGTTTTACTGTCGAGCATCGTTAAGTCGCGACATACAATTTCGGTAAAATATTTTGTTTGGCCGTCTTTATCTTCGTATTTGCGGTGTGTTAATTTTCCTTCTATATAAAGTTTCGATCCTTTTTTTACAAATCTCTCTACCACTTTTGCCAAACCTC
>JANTGL010000313.1 GCA_024762915.1 Bacteroidales bacterium
GATGGCCATTTGGTACAGCAATAATTTAAGTTTGGTTTTCAGATATAAAATTAAATAAATGCAAAAAGCAAAAAAATTAGTTGTTGCAATTACCGGAGCATCGGGAATGATTTATGCGAAACGCCTTTTAAATCGTCTGAAAACAGAAGAATTACAATCTCAATTATCGGAAGTTGCCTTAGTCGTTTCGGAAAATGTAAACGGAATTTTAAAAAACGAATTGCCGAATACAAAATTAACGGACTTCGGATTTCCTATTTTCAAAAACAACAATTTTTACGTTCCTTTTGCTTCCGGTTCTTCGGCATATGATGCTATGATAATTATTCCTTGTTCGATGGGAACATTGGGAAGAATTGCCGCCGGCGTTTCCGAAAACCTCATCGGCAGAACGGCTGATGTCATGCTTAAAGAACGAAAGAAACTTATACTGGTAACGCGTGAAATGCCCTTAAGCCTCATCCATATCAATAATATGAAAACCCTGACTGAAGCCGGAGGCATTATTTGCCCGGCCTCACCGACTTTTTATAATAAACCTCAAACAATTGAAGAACTTGCCGATACCGTTATTGAACGTATTTTAGATTTAGCGGGATTTGAAATCGAAGCAAAACGCTGGAAATCAATATAAAAACACACTCAAAAAACCAATTGTTATTCCCGTAAAAAATCCGGAAATAATTTGTATCGGATTATGTGCTTTTAATAACATCCGTGCACTTGCAATAATACCGGAAATAATAAGCAAAAGGACGAAAAAATGGATAATCAAAAAATGAAATCCGTAAACCGTAAATAAGACTTCGGAAATATTCATTTTAACAAAAAAAACATAAAAAAATCCGATAAATCCGCCGATACCGGCCATATGCACACTCACTTTAAATTTAAATGTCAGACCTAACAAAACAAGCAAAAGAATGGTGGTACATAACACAAAACCACTGATATAAAGAGGTGTTCCGCCGGGAAAATTAAGGGTTATTAAATAAGCCGAAAAATATAATACAAACCCGATAACAAAGGGTAAATAACGTTCTTTTCTGTCGGTTAAATTTAGTGTTTTTATCTTCCGGATATTTAACAAAATCAACATGATGAGAAGAGGCGAAATAAATGTTGCCGTGAAAAGAACCAGAATAAGATTTTTCTTATAATTATACGGATATAATGATAAATACGTCGGCAAAACAAACATCAATAAAATCGCATAAGAAGTCAGCAACATCGGATGAAACAACAAGGATACGACACGTGCAAAATTCTTCATGTTAAAGTTCTTTTCTCAAGCGTGCCACTAAAATTCCTAATTGTTCTCTGTATTTTGCAACGGTTCGACGTGCAATCATATAGCCCTTTTCTTGCAGGATTTGAGCCAATTTTTCATCTGTCAACGGTTTCTTTTTATTCTCATTATCAATACATTCCTGTAAAATGTTTTTTATTTCCCGCGTTGAAACCGTTTCTCCGTCCTGCGTTTCCATTCCTTCGGAAAAGAAAAATTTAAGCGGAAAAATTCCGAAATGTGTTTGAATGTATTTGCTGTTTGCAACTCTTGAAATTGTAGAAATATCCAAACCGGTCAAATCGGCAATATCTTTTAATATCATCGGTCGTAATTTTGTTTCATCCCCGTTTAAAAAATAAGCTTCTTGAAATCCGACGATCGCATTGATGGTTAAAAGTAAGGTGTTTTGTCTTTGTTTTACCGCATCAATAAACCATTTTGCCGAATCCAATTTTTGTTTCATAAATCCGACTGCTTGTTTTTCTGATTTTGATTGTTTTGACTTGTTCTCTTTTAAACCTCTCAGCATTTCTTCATACGTTCTGCTGACTCGCAAAGGCGGTATATTTTTGGAATTAAGTGATATCATCGGCTCACCGTCTACAATTTTTAAAATAAAATCAGGCGTAATTTGCGGTGCGGCTCTGTTAATTGCCGATGAATAATTACTTCCCGGTTTCGGATTCAATTTTAAAATTAAATCACCCGCCTTTTTTAATTCCTCGGAAGTAATTCCCAAACGTTTTTCAATTTTTGAATAATGTTTTTTGGAAAATTCTTCAAAGAAATTTTCTAAAATATTTTTTACGGTTTTTATAACGGTTTGGTCTTCCGAAGAACTGAAATTTTTTCTTACCTGAAGAATTAATGTTTCTTGCAAATTCCGAGCACCCACACCTGGCGGATCCAGATCTTGAATAAATTTCAATGCATCTTCAATTTCTTCGATTGTTGTTGAAATATTTTGAGAAAAGGCCAAATCATCAACAATTGCATCAAGATCTCTTCTTAAATATCCGGCTTCATCTAAACTTCCGATTAAATATTCCGTCAGAAGAGACTCCCTTTCGGTAAGTTTTTTTAATCGCAACTGTTCCGATAAATGTTCTTGTAAAGAAAAACCCTCCGATAAAGGAATTTCAAAAACTTTATCGTCTTTCGAATAATTGTTTACCGTTAATTTATAAGACGGAGTATCATCATCATCAGGTATGTAATCCTCAATCGAAAACTCATCATCATATTCATTGTCAGAATCTTCCGTTTCATTTTTTAAATCATCTTTACTTTCTTCTTCTTGCAAATGGCCCTCTTCCAATACCGGATTTTCTTCAATTTCTTTTTTAATTCTTTGCTCAAGCTGAATTGTCGGCAGTTCCAATAATTTAATTAATTGGATTTGCTGCGGAGATAAGCGTTGCAATAATTTTTGACTGAGATTTTGTTTCAGCATGATAACATTCTTTGAGCAATACAAATTATTTGACAAAATTAAAAAAAAATCCGATTTATTGAATTCTTCTTTGTTGTAAAGCATTAAATCCTTTATTATGCTTTCAGAATATTCATAAGCTCTTCGTTTTGGTAAAAGAAATTAAATATCTATTTTTGTTCTGAATATTTATGACAAAAGACCGTCAAATTAACCGGAAAAAAGAGACCGCAATCATTTTTATTTCATTCTTATGCTGAAATTTTTTAAAAGCAAAAATCCGTTGATTGTAATTTTCTATCCGATTATTGCTTTTGTATTTTTATATTTCAACTTTAAATCCCTTAATTTTAAAAATTTAACTTCAGATTATCCGTTTTTTTACAAGTCCGTTTTAACTCTAATTCAAGGATCTTATTTTAAACTTTATTACATC
>JANTGL010000314.1 GCA_024762915.1 Bacteroidales bacterium
ACGATTTCATTTCTGAATGCTTTTCCGATTTGTGCAATTCCGAACGGCAGTTTCATCCGTCCGGTTTTTTGAACATTCAGGTAATTTACAAAAATTCCTTGAGCCGTTTCCGGGCGAAGGTATATTTTATCGGCATCTTCACTGACGGAACCGAGTTTTGTGTCGAACATTAAATTAAACTGTCGTACATCCGTCCAATTTTTACTTCCCGATACCGGACATGTAATGCCTTCGTCAATAATTATTTGTTTTATTTCATCTAAATTACCGGCAGATGTTGCATTTTTAAAACGCGTTAAAATATCGTCTATTTTTTTCTGTCTGTCAATTATCCTTTGGTTAGTTTCTCGGAACTGTTTTTCATCAAAACTGTCACCAAATCGTTTTCGTGCTTTTTCAACGTCTTTATTGATTTTTGTATTTATTTTTTCAAGGTGATCTTCGATTAAAACATCGGCACGGTATCTTTTTTTAGAATCCTTATTATCAATTAACGGGTCGTTAAATGCGCCGACATGTCCGGATGCTTTCCAAACGGTGGGATGCATAAAAATTGCCGAATCGATTCCGACAATGTTTTCGTGTAATTTCACCATTGAATCTTTCCAATAGCGTTTTATATTTTCTTTTAATTCGGAACCGTTTTGTCCGTAATCGTACACGGCACTTAAGCCGTCGTATATTTCGCTTGATTGAAAAACGAATCCGTATTCTTTTGCGTGAGCAATTACTTTTTTAAATGTATCTTCTGCCATATTTTATAATTTTGCTGCAAATTTAATATAATATCATATTAATTCAATAAAAAAGCCGTTCAAGAGAAATTGAACGGCTTTTCAGTTTTACAGACGGTTTTATTTAATTAAACCCTTTAAATTTGGTTAAATCTTTTCGGGGATTAATAGTCATTACCGGAATTTTATTTTCGTTGGCAATCATCTTTTGTTCTGATGCTCCCAACATGTAGTCATGGAAACTGATGTTTTTTGTTGTTGCAATCATAATTAAATCAGCTTTTATTTTTTTTGAGAAATTAAGCGTTTCATCATATAAATTTTTTCCTTCTAACTTGACAACTTCGAAATACACATCTTTTTCTTTTAAGAATTTTTTAGCCGTAATCATATTTGCTTTAATTTTCTTTTTAAATAAGGGATCAGAAGTTTCAATATAACATATATGAAATATACAGTTAAAATATTTATGAAGAAAATCAGCCCATACCAATTTTTCTTTTTCTGAAAATTTAAAATCTACCGGAAAAACGACATTGTTGATTTTTTCTGAAATAGGAGAATCCTGAACAACAATAAAAGGAGCTTCCGAACCGATGATAACTTTTAATGCCCAACTGCCGGTAAACTTTTGCATGCCTTTAATTCCGTGTGTACCCATAATGGCAAATAAGGCATTTTCTTCTTGAATCATTTTGTTAATATCCGTGAAGATACTGCCTTCTTTAATGACAAATTTTGGCTTTATTCCGTATTTTTCCAAATGTTCTTCAGTAACAGCATTCATTTTTTCAGTGGCTGCTTCAATGTCAGAGCTCTTTTTTACAATATGTAAAAGAACGATATCGCAATTAATAATTTTTGCAATTTTTTCGCCGTGTTGCAAAGCATATTCCGCTAATTCGGAAAAATCCCAGGGAATTATTATTGGTCTGTTATTGGTCATGATATTAAATAGTTGTGGTGTTTAGAGTTCAAATTTAGTAATAATTTCCGGATTATTCAAGAAATTTGGTGTTTAATCAAAATTTAAATGCATTAAACCAAATAAAATTAAAATAATAGATATTTTTTAGTTAATTTTACAATTCCTATAATTTGAAAAATTTGTGTCAATGAGCAATAATGAAGATCCGAAAAAAAAGTTATTAAACGAGATGCAAGTTCTGAAAGAACGAATCGAAGCTTTGGAAAAATTAAATTCTGAATTAGCGGAACAAAATGAACAATTAAGAGAGGAAAATGATCGTCATCAAGAAATGTTATCATTTCTGCCGACTGATGCCAAAAAACAAATGAATCGGAAAGAGAAAAAAACAGCTTCTCTGAGATATAAAATGGTTACGGTTATGTTTTCTGATATCAAGGGTTTTACGGAATTATCCAAAGAGCAAAACGCAGAAGCTTTAATTGATGAATTAGACAGTTTTTTCTTTCAGTTTGATGAAGTTGTTGAACGAAATAATCTTCAAAAAGTTAAATCAATCGGAGATACTTATATGTGTGCCGGCGGTATTCCGAAAAAGAACAGAACTAACCCGATTGAGGTTATAATGGCTGCTTTGGAAATGCAAGATTACTTGAAAAAATTACAAGCAGAATCGAAAAAAAATAATCGTAAAATTTGGGATTTAACTTTTGGTGTTCATACCGGACCGGTAACGGCTGTTGTTTCCGGGAAGCGAAAAATTTCTTATGATATAAAAGGTGATACTGCAAATATTGCAAGCCGAATTGAATCTGCTTGTAATGCTTCTGAAATTAGTGTTTCAGGAATGACTTATGAATTTATTAAAGAATTTTTTGCTTGTGAATTCAGATTAAAAATGCCCGTTAAGTATAAAGGAGATGTTCCCGTATATATTGTAAAAGGAATTCGACCGGATTTATCAATTGATAATTTGGGTAAAAAACCGAATAAATCATTTCGAACAAAATTCCAAATTATCAAATTTGAAGATTTAAATGATTACGTTTTGGATCGTTTGGAACGTGAACTTCCGAAGCATTTATATTATCATAATTATAAACATACGATTGATGTTACAATCGGTGTTGAAATAATCGGTTACGGAGAAGGTGTTAATGAAGAAGAAATGTTGTTGTTAAAAACGGCTGCTTTGTTTCATGATTTCGGTCAAATTGTTAGTGCCGTTGATCATGAAGAACGAGGTTGTAAAATTGCTGCTGAGGTTTTACCCGGTTTCGGATACGATAAAGAACAAATTGAAACCATACAAGGAATTATTATGGCAACGAAATTACCGCCGCAACCGACAACTTTATTACAAGAAATTATTGCAGATGCCGATTTGGATTATCTCGGAAGACGCGATATGGTTCCTGTTTCGGATGCGTTGTACCAAGAGCTTAAAGTTCAGGGACTTATAGGCTCATTTAATGATTGGAATAAATTACAAGT
>JANTGL010000315.1 GCA_024762915.1 Bacteroidales bacterium
CTGCCCGACCCTGCTCTATTTACGGCACTTTCCCTAAAGAAAAAATTAAAAGCTAACGGCATCTCATCGGGAAAAGCAACAACTTTTCGATTAAATTCAGATTTGCATAAATCGGATACTTTGAAGCATATTTTGCTATACACAACATATTCTCCTGAATTAAAAGAGATTATCAAACTAACTAATTTTAAAAGCATTAACCTTTTTGCAGAACACTTGTACAAACAAAGCCAATTGAAACTTGCCGGATTTAATTCCGAAAAAGCAGATAAAAATTTTATTACAAATTTTTGGCAAAGGAAAGGATTAAATACCGAAGGAATGTTTCTTTTCGACGGCAGCGGATTGTCGCGTTACAACGGGATTACCGCCAAACAATTGGTTTCGGTTTTAAAATATATAAAAACAAAAAGTCGAAATGCCGAAGTTTATTATGCATCTATTCCCATAGTGGGAAAAGAAGGCACCGTAAAATATATGTGTAAAGGAACGTCTGCCGTCAATAATATGCGAGCAAAAAGCGGTTCTTTAAAAAACGTGATTGCCTATGCCGGATATGTAAAAACAAAATCGGGAAGAGAATTGGCTTTTTCAATCATTATTAATAATTTTAATTGCTCGTCATCGGTTGCACGTAAGAAAATTGAAAAAACATTAATTGCTTTAGCTGATTTTAACAAATAAAAAATGGCTTTTGACCTATTAACACAATTTTCTCGATTATTTTTCCCTAAAAATTGCGAAGCATGCGGAAAAAATCTGCTTAAAAAAGAAACCATGCTTTGCACCGATTGTTTGTATCATATTCCGAAGACCAAATATCATGAACTAAAAGACAATCCTTTAAATCGATTATTTTACGGAATAACAAATATTACCTATGCTACCGCATTTTTTTATTTTCATAAAGCAAGCAAGTATCGAATTCTTATTCATAAATTGAAATACAACGGACAAAAAGAAATCGGTATCGAGCTGGGAAGAATGGCAGGAACTGAAATTGCCGGAAGCTTTTTTGACGAAACAAATTTAATTATTCCGGTTCCTTTGCATCCGGCAAAAAAACGATTAAGAGGTTACAATCAGAGTGAAATGATTGCTTTGGGACTTTCCGAAACATCAGGTAAAGAATTAAGAACGGATATTTTGATTCGTCAAAAATATACCGAAACTCAAACAAAAAAAAATCTTGAAGAACGCCGTAAAAATGTGAGTTCGGCATTTAAAGTTATTAAACCTGAAATTCTTAGCGGAAAGCATATCCTTCTGATTGATGATGTCGCTACTACCGGCTCGACTTTAATTGCTTGTGCAGAGGAACTTTTAAAAACCGAAAACGTTAAAGTCAGTGTCTTGGTTTTGGCTTATGCCGAACAATAATCTATAAAAACGGCTGCTTAGTCAAATGTAAAATAAAACTTATAAAATAAGTTTCTTTTCTTACCGGAATGTCATAAATTTGTATAAACATAAATTAAAAAATAATGATGAACCAACAAAAGAAACCTTCAGCACCGTTTACTTCACAATTCAGTCCTGAAGTACCGGAAATATTATACAATCTGCAATGCACAATTGCACTAAGTACTTATCAAGCAGGAAAAGTTGTATTTTTAAGTGCCCCGAAACCGGATAAATTAGTACAAATAGCCAGAACTTTTGAAGGTGCTATGGGTGTTGCCGTTAAAGAAAATAAAATGGCAGTGGCTTGCAAATCTGATTTGCATATCCTTGCTAATGCTCCCTCAATGGCAAAAACTTATCCTCCCAAACAAAATATTTATGATGCACTTTTTATGCCTCGTTCAACTTTTTATACCGGACAACTTTCACTTCACGATTTAAATTGGACAGGCAATCATTTAATTTCCGTAAACACGTTATTTTCGTGTCTTTCAAAAATTGATGATAATTACAGTTTTACACCTGTTTGGAAACCGAAATTTATTTCCGATCTTGCTCCTGAAGACCGTTGCCACCTGAACGGTATGGCAATACAAGGAAATGACATCAAATATGTTACTGCTTTGGGTAAAACAAATTCGAGAGGCGGATGGCGTGAAAACAAACTTAAAGGCGGAGTTATTATTGATGTAAGTTCAAATGAAATTATTGCCGAAAATCTTGCAATGCCGCATTCTCCGAGAATATATAATAACAAATTGTATGCTCTGCTTTCGGCTGCAGGCGAATTAATTGAAATTGACATTAACAAAGGAACTTACGAAACAATTACAAAATTTGACTACTTCTTAAGAGGAATGGATAAAATAGGTGACTATGTATTTATCGGTCATTCAAAATTAAGACATACAACTTCTGCTTTTAAAGATTTACCCATTGCAAAAAAATCGCAAAAAGCCGGAGTAATAATCGTACATCTTCCTACCGGAGCCATTGTAGGGAATATTATGTACGAAAACAGTGTGGACGAAATTTACGATGTAAAAATTTTACCCGGTATTATTCGTCCTAATATTGTTAATCCTCAACATTCATCTGTTAATATTGCAATTACAACTCCTGAAGACAGCTATTGGGCTGTCAAAGAAAAACAATAATTATTAATTAAAATTAATGAGTATGGAAACAATTACTTTAAGAGAATTTCGGGAAACCGGAACGAAGTACAAAAAACTTCGCAAACGTCTTGATAAAAGAATTAAAAACGGTTCTTTTTATCAATTGTCGAAAAAGAAACAAAGAGCGCTAGTTTATCGTGTACGAAAATTATACGAAAAACTGCTGCGACTTAAAAATCTTTTAAAACTTGCAACTGCCGGAGCAACAATGGCACTTGCTCTGACAACAGGGCAAGCCGAAGCACAAAATTTTAAATTTGAAAAACCTTTTAAGGGAAAATTTAAAACGGAATCAAGCGGTGTAAAAGCTTATGAATCGGATATCTTTATGCAAATGACCGGAGCCGATAATCCTTTTGCGGGAACAAATCCTTTTGAAGGGAATATTATTTCTCAACCATACACTGCAGCTTATGCCGATATTGATAATGACGGTGATTTGGATGTTTTTTCAACTTATGAAAATAACGGGATTTATACAATTAAATATTATAAGAATACCGGAGACAATACAAATGCTGTTCTCGAAGAACAATACGGTCCGAATAATCCGGCTGACGGAAT
>JANTGL010000316.1 GCA_024762915.1 Bacteroidales bacterium
CGGAGTATTAACAGGATTGTATGTAATTTCACTTTGCGGATAAGGATATCTTACAGGTACTTCACTTGCAATAGCATCTTGAACAGTTTGTAATATCGGGAATCCGGTTCTTCTGAAATCGTCATAAGGAACTACAGTAGAATACATTGCTTTGTATTTTTCAGTAATAATAGTTTCTAAATCCGGAGAAGCTATGTTATTAATATTTGCATCTAACCAAGCTTGATTATCTGTTCCCGTAACTCCGTTCACTGAAGCAGCAACAGCAGCTTGGAAAGCAGCTTTAGAAGCAGTAGGGTCACTACTTAATGTGATTTCAGCTTCGATAAATTTCATTTCAGCAAAAGAACTGAATAATACAGGTGAAGTTTCATCAGCATTATAAATGCCGGGTTTTGATGCTAAAGCATTTTCCGATCCGGGATCACTTCCGGAATAAACACCGTTTTCATCTAATTCAGCAAAAAACGGTAATCGAGGATCATTATTAGCATTAAGCATATTAATAAAGGTAGAACCCATTCTTATATCCTCTCGATCTCTCATAAATTGATAAATCGGATTTTGATTAGATCCGGCTTGAAATCCCATATTGAAAACTTCACCGTCAGCAAAAGAATTACCAATATAAGATAAAGCATTTGCATTATCGCCTTTATAAAATGCATATCTTGCTCGTAAAGCATATGCAGCTTTTGTCCACATAGCAACATCACCTTCGTAAATAAGATCATCAGAAGCAGGATCAACGGCATTTTCAACAGCACTTAAATCTGTAATTGCTTCTGCTAACAAAGCGTCAATTGTTGAATAAATTGATTCTTGTGTATCATAAAGCGGAGTTAAATTAGCATCGGCACCCATAAATGCATCTGTATAAGGCATATCTCCAAAGAGATTCGTTAAAGTACCTAAATTAAGGGCTAACATTACTTTTGCTATACCGGCATAGTAAGGAGATTCCTTTTCTTCAGCTTTTTGAATAAGTTTTTTACAATCCATCATTGATTGTGCATAACAATTATCCCATAAATCATTAACATCAGCAGAATTTAATTGATATCTGGCTTCAGTTAAAGATTGTCTGTCTACACCGTCAAAAAGTTGCATCCAAATATTTGTTGTTCTCACAGCAGTATTTCCGCCTAAAACATAGGCTGAAGATGCTTCAATTGACGGTAGCAGTAATGACATCGGCACATCGGTCGGTGAATCCGGATCATTATTTAAATCCGTATCAATCCATTTACTACATCCTGAAAAAATAAGTGCAACAGCAGCTATTATCAGAATATTGAATTTTAATATATTTTTCATAATCTAAAAAAATTTTAATTTAAATAATTAGAAGGTTAATTTAACTCCGAAGGTATATGATTTTGTACCCGGGTTGTTAAAATAATCAAAACCTTGAGAATTTCTGGCTTGGGTTAAACTCGTTTCCGGATCAATACCTTTATAAGGAGTTGATAACCATAAATTTTTGCCTGAAACATAAACTTCAACCCCATTTAAGAATGTTTTATCTAATAATGATTTATCAAGTGCATAAGCTAAAGAAACTTCTCTTAAACGTACCCAACTGGCATCTTCAATTGCAGCAGCGGTTGGTCCGCCTCCGAAATTACCACCGTGACCTCTGAACCATGCTTGATCCTGAACTACACGTGATGAATTTGTTACACCGTCAGATACAACAACTTGATTTCCGTCAGCATCAGTTTCAATATGTCCGTAAACTCCGTCAAATACAACAAGATTTTCGGCAGGAGTTAAATCTAAATTAATAGTACCGTCAGGATTATAAACAACATCTCTTTTTAATGTTTCCATTGTTTGTCCGAAAAAGTTCAATGTAAATCTTGTACCGTTATACATTAATCCGCCTTGTTTAATATCTAATAAGGCATACAAACTAATTCCTTTATAACTGATATTCGTAGAAACATTAGCAGTCCAATCAGGAGAAATACTTCCTAAAGCAACTTGAGCCGTATCATTTGTCCACGGAAATCCGTCGGGATGATTATCTGTAGGATCATCATTAATAAGAACGTTTCCGTCTGCATCTCTCCACCAATCATATCCGAAAATAGTACCGTAATCAAATCCTTTAACTGCTCTTACTTGAGGATCGGTAAAACCGCCTAAGAATACATTATCAACACCTTCTGCTAATTCTAGAACAGTATTAGTCATTTTAGTAAAATTAGCTTTTAAACTCCATTCAAAATCTTTAGTTTTGAAAATAGTAGCATAAGCACTTAACTCAATTCCTTTACTCTCCATTGATGCAGCATTTGCAGCCAAGTTATTGTAACCTGAGGAGGTTGCAATCGGAACTTGAAGAATTAAATCATTATTGTTATTTTGGAAATATGCAAAATCTAATCCGACTTTATCTTTAAAGAATTTTAATTCCGTACCGACTTCAAATGTAACTTGAGATTCATGAGTTAACTCTGAATTTCCCAATAGATAACCAACTTCATAAGCTGAAACGCCTCTGAACGGAAAATCAATACCGGCAGTCCAACCGTCATTTACGGAAGTAGCATCATAGACAGATCTTGTTAAATATGGTGAAGCAATATTTGCCGTTTTCGCCCAAGAAGCTCTTAATTTACCGAAAGAAAGAATAGAATTACCTTTTAAAGCACCTAATTCAGTAAATACAAATCCTAAACTGAATGAAGGATATACTTTAGATAAACTTTCAGCAGGCATGGTTGTAGACCATTCATCTCTGACTGTTGCTCCAAGATAAAGCATATTATAAAAATCTAAATCTAAGTTGCCGAAAACAGCAGCAGTACGATAATTGGATTCACCTTTAGCAGCTGTTTGAGAAGGTGTATTACTCAGGTTTATTAAACCCGGAATAGAAATACCGTTAGCAACAGCTGAAACATATTTATAATGCGTAGAATACATATTTTGTCCTACAACAAGGTTCAGACCGATATCATCTGTTAATTTTCTTTTAATATTAAATAGCAAGTCTGAGTTGAATGATTGATTAAAAACTGCCCTTTCTTCAATTCTTCCTTCAGAAAAGGATCTGTCATTATTTTTAAAAACATCTTGAAATCTTCTTGTGTACCAGTCAGTACCAACATTC
>JANTGL010000317.1 GCA_024762915.1 Bacteroidales bacterium
TCCAAATGGCAATGCTCGAACCGGATTTAGCTGTTCTTGACGAAACTGATTCGGGTTTGGATATTGATGCGTTAAAAGTTGTTGCAAACGGTGTTAATAAATTAAAAACCAAAGATAATGCAACAATAGTAATTACACATTATCAGCGACTTTTAGATTATATTGTACCGGATATCATCCATGTTTTGTATAACGGAAGAATTGTAAAAACAGGCGGAAGAGAATTGGCACTTGAATTGGAAAAATACGGTTATGATGAAATAAAAAAAGAAGCCGATAAGCAATTTTAAACAGAAAAAATGACACAAACAAACATAAAAGAAAAAACATTTGCAGATTTGTATTCCGGACAGGAAAATTTTCTGTTTCCTGAAAAAATTCGTTCACAATCAGTTAAATTATTTCACAAAACAAAGATTCCCGATAATAAAACGGAAAATTGGCGCAAATTTAATTCAAAACCGATTTTTGACCATCATTATAAACTCGGGAAGAAATTGAGTTTTGACACATCCGTTTTTGAAACTTTATCATTTTTTGAACCGGACAGAAACAGAATTGTTCTGACAAACGGATTTTATGACAAAAATGCTTCCGAAATTAAATCTGATGATATTTTTATCGGATCATTAAGAAATGCCGAAAAAAAACATAAAGAAATCATTGAAAAACATTTAGGAAGTTCAACGAATAAAAACTCGGATTATTTTTCCGACTTAAATGATGCTTTTGTTCAAGACGGTTCTTTTATATATGTTCCCGATAATGTTGAGCTTGAAGAACCGATTTATATTATGCACTTTATTCAAAGCGACAACGGAAATATTTTTTCACAAAACAGAAATTTGATAATTGCAGGAAAAAATACTACTTTTAAGGTTATTCATACCTTCCATTCTCTGTCATCAGACTTTTCTTTTAACAATACGGTTACGGATATTTTTGTTGAGCAGGATGCACAAGTTGAATATTATTTGTTTGAAGGAGAAGGAAATACAGCAGCTCACGTGAACAGAATAAATATTAATTCCGAAAAAGGAAGTTCTTTTAAATCGAATGTGATTACATTTTGCGGCTCGGTAGTCAGAAATAATTTTCATGCGGATTTTATCGGAGAACATGCCGAAATTGATTTACAAGGAATTTATATGCCGGATAAGGAGCAGCAAGTTCATAATTTTATTGACATTTTACATTCAAAACCGAATTGCAGAAGCAATCAACTTTTTAAAGGATTGATTGATAACAAAGCTGTTTCGGTTTTTACCGGAAAAGTTTTTGTGGCTCGCGATGCTCAAAAAACGGATTCGGCACAATCCAACCAAAATTTATTATTAACGGATTATGCACGAGCACACAGCAGACCGCAACTGGAAATTTATGCCGATGATGTGGCGTGTTCGCACGGTTCAACAACCGGACAATTGGATAAAGAAGCTTTGTTTTATATGAAAACACGCGGAATTCCGGAAAAAAGAGCAAAAACAATGTTAATGAAAGCATTTTTAAAAGATGTTACGGCTCATATTACGGAAGGTTCATACAGAGATTATGTGAACTTTCTGATAAACAAACGATTAAAGGGACAGCATCCGGAAAGTTTATGTAATGTAAAAGTTTGTCCGAGTTGTTAAATTATCACAAATTATGCTTGAAATTGATAAAATAAGAAATAATTTTCCGATACTTAATCAAACGGTAAACAATAAACCGTTGATATATTTGGATAACGGAGCAACTACTCAAAAACCGAAGCAAGTTATCGAGATTATAGAAAAAATGTATTCCGAATATAATTCAAACATACACAGAGGCGTGCATTTTTTAAGTAATAAATCGACCGAAATTTATGAAAATGCCAGAAATATTGTTAAAGATTTTATAAATGCCGAAAAAAGAGAAGAAATTATTTTCACAAAAGGGACAACAGATGCAATTAATCTTGTTGCATTTTCTTTCGGTGAAAAGTTTATTCACGAAAATGATGAAATCATTGTAGCGGAAACTGAGCATCATTCAAACATTGTGCCGTGGCAAATGTTATGTGAAAGTAAAAAAGCCGTATTAAAAGTTATTTCGGCTGATAAAAACGGTGAATTACAACTTGATGAATACAAAAAAATACTGAATAAAAATACCAAAATGGTTGCCGTTGCACATGTAGCCAATTCTATCGGAATTATTAATCCGATACAAGAAATAATTGACGAAGCACATAAAATCGGGGCAAAAGTTTTAATTGACGGAGCGCAGTCAATTCAGCATAAAAACATTGATGTTCAAGAGCTTAATTGTGATTTTTTTGTTTTTTCCGGGCATAAAATGTATGCAGAAACGGGTATCGGAGTACTCTACGGAAAAAAAGGATTGCTCGAAGAAATGCCGCCGTATCAAGGCGGAGGTGATATGATAAAATCCGTCAGTTTTGAAAAAACCGAATTTGCCGGTTTACCGTTGAAATTTGAAGCAGGAACATCAAATTATGTGGCAGCAATAAGCATGGGCGAAGCAATTAATTTTATCAACTCAGTCGGTATTGAAAATATTGAAAAATATGAAACGGAATTGTTAAAATATGCCGAAGAAAAATTATCATCAATAGACGGATTAACAATTTACGGTAAATCAAAACATAAAACGTCTGCAATATCGTTTCTTTTAAACGGCATTCATCATTATGATACCGGGATGATTATAGATAAACTCGGTATTGCAGTCAGAACTGGTGCTCATTGTGCCGAACCGACGATGAAACATTTCGGAATTACCGGAACCGTAAGGGCAAGTTTTGCGATTTATAATACAAAAGAAGAAGTCGATAAATTAATTGAGGGTATTAACAAAGTTAAAATGATGTTAGGATAACAAAAAACCCTAAAGGGGAAGACCCTGCAGGTTTTCAAAACCCGCAGGGTCTGTAAAACGCACGGCATAATAAAGATTAATTTTTTATTCGTGTATCGGTGGCAAAAAAATTTAAATATATGACAACACAAGAAATTCAAAATGAAATCGTTGATGAATTTGTAATTTTCGATGATTGGATGGACAGATATGAATATTTAATTGAAATCGGAAATTCATTAGAAGCTTATGACGATAAAAATAAAAC
>JANTGL010000318.1 GCA_024762915.1 Bacteroidales bacterium
CAGTTTCAACCGTTGCCGAAAATCAAACTTTATCCAATCCGATGTCGGTTCACAGTATTCCGAATAATAATGATAATCAGGATGTTGTGAGTATGGGGACCAATGCATCCTTACTGACCCAAAAAGTGATTAATAATACCTTTGAAGTATTATCAATTGAATTAATTTCATTGATACAAGCCGTAGATTATTTAAAAGTTAAAGATAAATTATCGGAAACTTCTCAAAAATTATATAAAGAAATTCGTAAGATTGTTCCCGTTTTTAAAGATGATAATACACTTTATCCTTTTATCAATAAGGTTGTTGGATATTTGAAAAATGAAAATGTATTGTCTGATATATTTAAAGAAAATATTATATGAAGTTCGCATTAATAACCGGAGGTTCAAGGGGTATAGGGAAAGCTGTCAGCAAAAAATTGGCTGAAGACGGTATGTATGTATTAATCAATTACCGTTCAAATAAAGAAGAAGCCGAAAACACATTAGAAGAAATAAAAGCAAGCGGCGGGGCGGGAGAGCTGTTGCAATTTGATGTATCTAAACCGGAAGAAACAGAAAGAGCATTTGAAGTTTTCTCGGAAAGACATCCCGAAAATCATATTGAAATTTTAATTAACAATGCCGGTATCCGTAAAGATAATTTGCAGGTTTTTATGGGAGATGACGAATGGAATGATGTGATTAACACCAATTTAAACAGTTTTTTTTATATAACGAGACGAGTGTTAAAGGATATGTTGGTTAATAAGTTCGGTCGCATAATTAATATGGTCTCTTTATCGGGTTTAAAAGGCATGCCGGGGCAAACCAATTATTCGGCTGCAAAAGCAGGTATAATAGGTGCAACCAAAGCTTTGGCACAGGAAATTGCTTCTAAGAAAGTAACGGTTAATGCCGTTGCTCCCGGATTTATAAAAACGGATATGACTGCCGAACTTGATGAAAAAGAGTTAAAAAAAATGATACCGATGCGTCGTTTCGGGAAGCCGGAAGAAGTGGCCGAATTAGTCAGTTTTTTAGCGTCTGAAAAATCAGCATATATTACCGGTGAAGTTATTTCAGTTAACGGAGGAATTTATTAAATAATCTTAAAAATTATAAAAATGAGATATTTTATAAAAACCATATTATTAATTTTCGGATTTATTTTGTATTCATTTTTTGGATTTTCGCAAAATGATAAAAATGATGAAGATACCATATACGTATATACGGAACAAATGCCGGAATACCCCGGAGGCATAATAGGATTAAAAAGGCATATTGCGGAAAATCTTATTTATCCAAAAGATGCACGAGAACAAAATATTCAAGGTACTGTTTTTTTGCGTTTTGAAGTTACTAAAACCGGAGAAATCGGAAAAGTTGAAATTCAAAAAGGGGCTCATTCTATTTTAGATAGTGAAGCAATACGAGTAATCAAGTCTTTACCGAAATTTAAACCTGGGATGAAAGACGGAAAGCCGGTGAACATATGGTATTCAATGCCAATAACATTTCAATTGAATTCATCTCAAAATGAAATAACAATAAAGCCGAAATATCCCGAAGGCGATGCTGCCTTATTGCAATATGTTTATTCACATTTTATTATTCCTGATAATTTACACGATCCAGATATATATGGTGTTATAAAAGTAAAATGTGAGCTCAATAAAAGTGGTAATGTAACGAATGCCGAAATAATTAAAAGTGTTCATCCTTTGCTTGATAAAGAAGCAAAAAGAGTTGTAAAAACCTTGCCGAAATTTGTACCCGGGACAATTAACGGTAAACCGGTAAAATCATATATAATAATTCCTGTTACTGTAATTGAACCGATTTTTAATTCAAAAGATAATAAACCTGAATTTTTAAATTATAATAAATCGGTTTCTGAATATATCAAAGAAAATATTAATTACCCAAAAGAAGCATTATATGCCGGAATAAAAGGAATTGTTTATGTAAAATTTGAATTAACTAAAAACGGGATGATTGATAATATTTCTGATATAAATCATTCTAATATAAATCATTCTAATTTATTACTTTCAAAAGAAGCTGTCAGAATTATTAAATCTTTACCCGATTTAAAGCCTGAAAAAATTAATCATAAACCGGCTAATGTATGGTACACGGTTCCTGTTATATTTAATAATGAAAAAATTAAAATTGAACTTGCTGAATATTACGGAGCAGATTCATTACTGTATAAATTGATAAATGAAAAAGTTACTAAACAATTAAAAGAAAAACCGGATTCAGGATCTTTATCCGTTATTTTTGAAGTGAAAAAAAACGGTAAAATCGGAGAGACTAAAATTGTTGAAAGTTGTAATTCTTATGTTGACAGTGTTATTTTAGGTATCATTTCATCTTTGCCTGATTTTAAACCGGGAAAAGTAAACGGTAAAGTTGCCGATACTTGGTATTATCTGTCTTTCACTGATAAAATTTTTATTTACGTTAGAAATATGCCGGAATTTCCCGGCGGAGTTATGGCTTTGAAGAGATACATAGCGGTACATGTTGATTACCCGAGAGAAGCTGTGGGAAAAGGAATACAAGGAATTGTGTTTTTACGTTTTGAAGTTACAAAAACGGGAGATATCGGAAAAGTAGAAATACAAAAAGGTGTGCATCCGTTATTGGATAATGCAGCCATAAAAGTAATTAAAAGTTTACCTAAATTTAAGCCCGGGGAGCAAAACGGTAAGAAAGTAAATGTTTGGTATTCATTGCCGGTAACATTCAAACTTAATTAAAAACTAAGTAAATATAATTAATGAGAAGAGTAGTCATAACGGGAATGGGAATTTATTCCGTTTTGGGAACGGATTTGAAAACCGTAACAAAATCTTTGTACAATGGAAAATCAGGAATTGTTTTCGATGCTCAAAGAAAAGAAACGGGTTTCCGATCGGCTCTTACCGGTATGTTGGAGCGTCCCGATTTAAAAGGAAGTTTGTCGAGACGCATGCGTGTAGGAATGGCACCGCAAGGTGAATATGCATATGCGGCAACCAAAGATGCTTTTTCTCAAGCAAAAATAGATCAAGATTATCTTGACAGGCATGCCGTCGGAATTTTATACGGAAATGACAGTTCGGCTCATGC